>DASXJI010000551.1:0-12024 GCA_036497495.1 Mycobacterium sp. | reverse complement strand
GCCGCATCGGCGCGATGCGGATGGCGTTGCTGGCGGAGAAATTGGCCGCCGCCGACGCGCTGGCGAGCGGCCTGATAAGCGCTGTCTACCGGGCCGACGACTTCGAGGCCGAGGTGGACAAAGTGGTGTCCGGGCTGCTGCGCGGGCCCGCGGTGGCGTTCGCCAAAACCAAGCAAGCCATCAATGCGGCCACCCTCACCGAGTTGGAGCCCACCCTGCAGCGTGAACTCGACGGTCAGTCCGTGCTGCTGCAGTCACACGACTTCCGCGAGGGCGCAAGGGCTTTCCAGCAGCGGCGGACGCCGGCCTTCACTGATATCTGAGCACGAGCGCTCACAAGCCGAACAGCGGCGGCAACCCCAGCAGCACAACCAGGGTCCACACGAAGTGGGTCAGGATCGGCGCCAGCACGCCGCCAGTGGCACGACGCTCGAGAGCGCACACCGTGCCGAGAATGATCGCGGCGAAGGCGAGCATCGGGTTCCGGCTGCTGGCCAGGGTCGCAATCGCATAGATCACGGTCGAGATCAGCAACGGGTGATGGCGACCCAACGCGCTGTAGAGCGCGCCGCGGTAGAACAGCTCCTCACCAATGGCGGCAAGCAGCGCGACGGCCATAGTAAGCCGCCACGATCCCTGGTCGGTGTAGCGCAGTAGGCGGGTGACCAGCTCGGCGACAACCGGGATCTGCCGGACGATCAACCCGCCGACGATGAAGACGCCGCCGAGCAGTAGTCCGATCACGGTGCCGCTGACCACCGGGCGCTGGTTGCGACCCCGCCACCGGGCGCCGCCGAGATGCAACGGTCCGGAGATGAACGCGCCGAGCGCCCACACGCCGGCCAGCGCCAACGACCACCAGTAGAACGCCGACTCACCGGGGTGCCGTCGCAGCGCCAGGCCGAGCGAAGCGACGCCCAGCACCAGCACGATCGCGACGACAATCCGCCTGCGCCGTACGACACCGGGCGGTTCGTTTTGTGGCACAGCCACATTGACGATTCCGCGGCGGATCTCTTCCAGCGCGCTGGGCTGGGAACTGACGTCCGTCATTGGCACCGCTCCTCCTCTTCGCTTCGCTTCGCATCGTCGTCGGGGCGGGTCATGCCAAGTGCACCTTCGGTGTCAAAGTGATCAGGATGTCGAGCCCGGTCCGCAGTGCACCGGCGATCGGACCGGGGACAACGTCCACCAGGCCGAGACCGGGGCGCGCGATCGATGGAGTCACTATCGCAGCGAGCCGCCGTAGCCGCAGCGAATCACCCCCGGCCCATTCCGGATCGCTATCGGCGAGGTGGTGTGGATCGGCCAGCTGGTCGACCGGTCGCGGCCGGCGGTTGGACAGCGAGCGGGTTATCGCTTCTTCGGTCGGAAGTCGCCCGCCCGGTGGATCGGGAACCAACTCACGCAGACCGGTGCCGCTGGCGCGCATCGGATAGTCCAGTGACTCAACCAGATCCGCGGCCAATCCGTCGGGCACTGGTAGCGCAATCGCGGTGATGCGGGAGGCCACTCCGGTGTTCACCCCCCACACAGGTAGACCGGTGTGCCATTTGCCCGAGATTCGCGCATAGGTCTTCAGCAGCTCGCGGTACGACGTGGTGTCCGGGCCGGCGATGTCGTAGGAGCCGGGTGGAACGCGCTCGGCATCGGCGGCAGCGACGAGGTAGTGCAACACGTCGCGGATGGAGATCGGGTCGATCGGGTTGTCCATCCACTTCGGGATCGGGATCACCGGGAAGCGGTCACCGACGTAGCGCATCATCTCGAACGAAGTCGAGCCCGCGCCGAAGATCACCGCTGCGCCCAGCCAAACCACTTCCGGGCCGCCGTCGACGGTCAGCGCCTCGGCCACCTCCGCCCGACTGGTCAGGTGCTCGGACAACTCGCCGTCATCGGGGTCGACCGGCACGAAGCCGCCCAGGTAGACGATGCGGCGCACATTCGCGTCTTTGGCCGCGGCGGCGACGTTTCCGGCCGCGACGCGGTCGGCGTCGCGGAAGCCGGGTTGGCCGATGGCATGGACCAGGTAGTAGACGACCTCGATCGGGCCGGCGCCATCTAGCGCCGCGCGCGCCGAATCGGCGTCTGAGGCGTCCAACTTCACAACCGTGACGTCGTCATACCATCCGAATCGGGTGAGCCGGGCCGGGTCACGGGTGGCGGCCAGCACCTCGTGGCCGGCTTGAAGAAGTCCCGTGATCAGCCGCGATCCGACGTAACCGGTCGCACCCGTCACCAGAACTCGCACGTGTTCAACTTAGACAATTTGCGCACGGTTCAAACGCCGGAGTCCGCTTCTGCCCGCAGCAGTTACGCATACGTCGAATTAGCAGTCAGCGTTAAGGGCATTGAACCGACGGCGAAGGAAATCCGTATTCCGAGTGTGGACAACCTAATTCCGGGCGCGCGTCCCGAGACACCTGACGTCAAACTGTCCGAACTGACGATCCGAACACCATCGGTCGCCTCGGTGGCCGTCGAGTTCCCGCCGCACCGGCACAACCAGGACGAAGTGATAACGGCCTTGGCCGATTTCGCCGGCCCAGAGTTTCGGCGATTCGCCGCCACCAGTGGAGTCGAGACACGCCAGCTTGCGCTGCCGCTGTCGCGATACCGCGAGCTCAGCGGCTTCACCGAAGCCAACGACGCCTACCTTGACATCGCACTCGAGCTGGGCGAGCGGGCGTTGAAGTCGGCTTTCGCACAAGCCGAAATCGAGCCGTCCGAGGTCGACGTCGTGTTCTCGACGACGGTTACTGGGCTCGCCGTCCCTTCGTTGGAAGCGCGGCTAGCGACCCGGCTGGGTTTTCGACCCGACATCAAGCGGGTGCCGCTGTTCGGACTCGGTTGTGTCGCGGGTGCCGCCGGCATGGCGCGCGTACACGATTACCTTCGGGCCTTCCCCAATCATGTGGCTGCGCTGCTCGCTGTCGAGTTGTGTTCGTTGACTATTCAGCGCGACGACCATTCCATCGCAAATCTGGTGGCGTCCAGCCTGTTCGGTGACGGCGCCGCCGCGGTTATCGCGACTGGAGCCGACCGGCCGGCAGTGGGACCGAAGTTGGTCGCAACCCGCAGCCGTACCTACCCGGACACCGAGGACGTACTGGGCTGGAATATCGGCACCGCGGGATTCCAGATCGTCTTGTCCGTCGAAATTGCCGCGGTCGTAGAGAAATACCTTGGTGATGACATCTGCAACTTCCTCGCCGACTACGGGCTGACCACCGCGGATATCTCACGATGGGTCCTGCACGCCGCTGGCCCGAAGGTAATCGACGCGGTCGAAAATGTGCTCGACGTGCCGAGGGATGCGTTCGATCTCACTCGAAAGTCACTGCGCAACAACGGAAATCTATCATCTGTTTCGGTGCTGGATATTCTTTCCGACACCATGACCGACCCTCCACCGCCCGGCTCCCTGGGGCTGATGATCGCCATGGGCCCCGGCTTCTCCGCCGAACTCGTGCTGCTTAGCTGGTAGACATGTACTACTTACTGATCCTGGCCGTCGGCATCGAACGGCTGATAGAGCTGTTCGTAGCCAAACGCAACGCGCAATGGGCTTTCAGCCAAGGCGGCAAGGAATTTGGTCACGAACACTATCCGGTGATGGTCACCCTTCACACGGCGCTGCTACTGGGCTGCGTCATCGAAGTGTGGGGCCTCCATCGGCCCTTTATCGGTTGGCTGGGTTGGCCGATGCTCGCCGTGGTGGCAGCCAGCCAGGTGTTGCGCTGGTGGTGTGTGGCGACGCTGGGCCGACGGTGGAACACCCTGGTCATCGTGGTGCCGGACGCGCCCTTGGTACGACGAGGTCCGTACAGGTTTCTGCACCACCCGAACTATGTGGCCGTCGTCGCCGAGGGGCTGGCGTTGCCTCTGGTGCACACGGCATGGCTGACAGCCATCGGTTTTACATTGGCAAACTGGCTGCTGTTGACGGTACGGATGAGGGTCGAGAATGCCGCACTGGGCTACCGATGACAACAGAGCGATGAGAAGGAGCGGCGCAGATGACATATGACGCCGACCTGCTGATCGTCGGCGGCGGCCCCGCCGGCCTCGCTTCGGCGATAAACGCTCGCCAACAAGGGCTTTCGGTAATCGTGGCGGAACCCAGAAACGATCCGATCGACAAGGCATGCGGCGAGGGGCTGATGCCCGGCGGCTTGGCCGAACTAGAGTCGCTGGGCGTCGACCCTGCCGGGATGCCGTTGCGGGGTATCGCCTATCTCGATGACCAGCGCCGAGTCGAAGCGGCATTCCGCGGCCGCACCGGGCGCGGTGTGCGGCGTACAACTTTGCACGCCGCACTGGCGTCGCGCGCCAAAGAACAAGACACCGAATGGATCTCGACGCGCATCACCAGTGTCGACCAGGACGCTCACGGCGTCACGGCAGGCGGGGTCCGCGCGAAATGGCTGATTGCCGCCGACGGACTGCATTCGGCGGTCCGTCGCGCCGTCGGTATCCCCGTGGTGGCCGGACGCCCACGACGGTACGGGGTTCGCTGGCATTACCAAGTGCCGGCGTGGTCGGAGTTCGTCGAAGTGCACTGGTCACGGTGGGGCGAAGCGTATGTGACACCCGTCGAGCCCGACCTTGTCGGCGTGGCGATCCTGTCGAAAGAACGCCCGGACCTTGCCTGGTTCCCGGGGCTGGCACGCCATCTGCAAGACGCGGACCGCGGCCGTGCTCGGGGTTGCGGACCTATGCGACAGGTGGTGTCGCGCCGCGTCGCGGGACGGGTGTTACTGGTGGGCGACGCGGCCGGTTACGAGGACGCGCTCACCGGTGAGGGCGTCAGCCTGGCCGTCAAGCAGGCCGCCGCGGCAGTGAAGGCTATCGCCGACGACATGCCCTCGTCATACGAATCGGACTGGCATCGAATCACCCGCGACTACCGACTGCTCACCCGCGGGCTGGTGCTGACCACCGTGCCGAAGGCGGCTCGTCGCGCCATCGTCCCCGCATGCACCCTGCTACCTGCGGTATTCGAGCAGGCTGTGCACATATTGGCACGCTGATACTGGCGTTTCCGAAGCGCCGTCGCCGACCGCGGCGGGTTTACAGTCATCTAACATGCTGTACGTTGGTTCCAGAAATTGGATCACCAGCAAAGCGGCCTAGCCGCGACTGACCGCTTGGACACGATGACAAATGGGCCCTGTTACGCCTGGCGTACAGGGGGGGAACGCCAACACCACACCATCCGCGTCCGTCGCGGCCGTAGCGATCGAATTCCCGCCGCACCGGGTCAGCCAGCGGGAAGCACTATCGGGTTTGACCAACTTCGGCGGCCCGCAGTTCGACCGGTTCGGCGCTAGCGCCGGAGTACAAAACCGCCGCATCTCGTTGCCGTTGTCGCAGTACGGCCAGCTGAGCGGGTTCACCGAAGCGAACGAAATCTTCATCGAGACTGCGCTGGAACTCGGGGAGCGCGCGCTGCTCACGGCATTCGACGCCGCCAAGGTCAAGCCCGCCGATGTCGACATCGTTTTCTCGACGACGGTCACCGGGTTGGCGGTGCCGACCTTGGAGGCCCGGCTGGCGACCCGTCTCGGCTTACGACCTGACGTCAAGCGGGTGCCGCTGTTCGGACTCGGCTGCGTCGCCGGGGCCGCCGGGGTAGCCCGCATGCACGACTACTTGCTGGCGTTTCCAGATCACGTCGCGGCACTGCTCGCCGTCGAACTGTGCTCGTTGACGCTGCAACGAAACGACTTCTCCATCGCCAATCTGGTAGCGACCAGCCTGTTTGGTGACGGTGCCGGCGCCGTCGTCGCGAAGGGATCTGCGCTGACACCCGTCGGGCCGCGGGTGCTGGCGACCCGCAGTCGGCTCTACCCCGACACCGAAGAGGTGATGGGCTGGAATATCGGCAGTAACGGGTTCCAAATCAAGTTGTCGGCGGAGGTCGCGAACGTCGCCGAGAAGTACTTGGGCGAAGATGTCCGCAACTTTCTCGCCGACCACGGCCTGACTCCCGCGGACATCTCGACGTGGATCTGCCACCCTGGTGGACCGAAGGTGATCGAAGCCGTCGAGCACACGCTGGACCTTCCGGTCGACGCCCTTGATCACACTCGAAAATCGTTGCGTGACAACGCAAATCTCTCTTCTGTGTCGGTGCTGGATGTGCTTCGCGCCAACATGGCCGATCCGCCGCCATCAGGTGCGTTCGGGCTGATGATGGCCATGGGGCCGGGGTTCTGCTCGGAACTCGTGCTGCTCGCCTGGTAGGTGGTTCGTCGCGCGCCGGCGAGATGCGCTGAAACCTTTGCCGCCGTCAGCTGGGGACGCGAGCGCGCCTTCCGGCTCGACGGTCGTCATGGCGCTGACCGCCCCGTTCCTTGAGCGATGAGATGGTTGATCAATAGTTGAGCGTGGGCGTCGAACTCGGCCCGGAATGCGGTTTCATCGTTGGTGAAGGGGCGGCGCATCGCCATCCCGAGAAGGAATGTCTCGATGAGCCCGACCGATAAGTCGGACTTTGCTCCGGGAGTTAGATCTTCGATGAAGCGCGCGACATTCCTCCGTTGGGTTTTCTGGTGGTCAGAATAGGCTTGTCTGAGGGACGCATTGTGGTTTGCTGCCGCGGCGAATTCCACGGTGAAGGAGGCGGCGAGCAAATTGTTGACGAAGAGCGCATACAGCAGTTCTTTTGCAGCATCCAGCCGTCCAGCGACAGATCCTTGCTGCGGTAACTGATCGGCGGCCGTCGCGAAGATGCTGGCGGCCATCTCGCCTATCGCCGACTGGATCAACCGTTCTTTGGTGTCGAAGTGGTGGTGAAGCAGGGGTTGCGAGACGCCGGCGCGTAAGGCGATCCGCTTCATCGAGGATTTCTCATAACCAAACTCGCAGAAGCACGCGAAAGCCGCCGCGAGGATACGCATTCGGGCGTTTGCCGCAGCGGATGGACTCGGTTCGGGAGTAGTCGACGAAGTCTCCGTTGTCTGGTGCGAGTGATCGGGGCTACAGTAGCTGACTGATCGATCAGTTAGCACCTATATGGCGACAACTCAGAGCTAGCTAGCGTTGCCGGTTGACGCACTCGTCCCCTGAGGGGAGGAACGAGCGCGTCGGCCTCGGAGTCAGAGAGGTCCCGGGGCCGCCGACCGAGTGGGTGCCGATCGTCGACGGCCGCATCATGAATCCTGTCGACCACCTGATGCCGCTGGACTATCGATTACCGAGCTTTCCAGACTGGCGGCCGCTTCTCGGCGAATGCCAGCGGACCTTCCTTGGCATCCTCGGTTCTCAGCAACGTGCCGAACTCACGTACGGTGCGTGCCCAGGCGGGCTCCTCGTCCGGGATCACGCCGTCGTCGGCGCCACAGGCGATGCGCTTGCTGGCCTGCACCGACAGCGGCGCGTTGACGGTGATCCGCTTGGCCAGCGCCAGTGCGGCTTCCAAGACGGTGCCGTCCGGGACAACCTCGTTGATCAGCCCCCAGCCCGCGGCCTCGGCGGCGCTGATCGGCTCGCCGGTGAGCAGCATCTGCATCCCGACCTTGCGGGGCAGTTGCTGCGCGATCCGGAACACGCCGCCCGCGCCGGCGAGCAGGCCCACCTTGACCTCCGGCAGACCGAACTGCGCGCGTTCCTCGGCCACCACCAGGTCGCTGGCCAAGGCCAGCTCGGTACCACCACCGAGCGCCGTGCCGTTGACCGCGGCGATCGTCGGCTTGTCGATGAAGTGGTGGACGTAACCGGCGAAGCCCCACTCACCGTGGTCGGGGTGATACAGATTCTCGCGGCGCGAAATCGCCTTGAGATCCGCTCCGGCGCAGAACGATTTGTCGCCGGCGCCGGTGATCACCACCGCCCGCACGTCGGCGTCGCGCTGCGCCTCCTCGAGCGCGTTACCGACGCCGGTGCTGACGGCACCGTTGACGCAGTTGCGCGCCTCGGGCCGGTTGATCGTGATGACGACGACATCACCCCTGCGCTCGGTGAGCACCGCGGCGTCGGTCACAGCAGTTCCACGATGGTGGCGTTGGCCTGGCCTCCGCCTTCGCACATGGTCTGCAAACCGTAACGAATTCCCTTGTCCCGCATGTGATACAGCATCGTGGTCATGATCCGGGCACCGGATCCGCCGAGCGGGTGGCCGAGCGCGATCGCGCCGCCGTTGGGGTTTAGCTTCTTCTCGTCGGCACCGATGTCCTTCAGCCAGGCCAGCGGCACCGGCGCGAACGCCTCGTTGACCTCGAACACTCCAATGTCTTCCAGCTTCAGGCCGGAACGCTTGAGCGCTTTCTGGGTAGCCGGGATCGGGGCGGTCAGCATGATCACCGGGTCGGCACCTGCCAGCGTGGCCGTGTGCACCCGGGCGATCGGGGTCAGCTTCAACTCCTTTGCCTTCTCGGCCGTCATGAACAGCAACGCCGCTGATCCGTCGGAGATCTGGCTGGAGTTGCCGGCGTGGATCACGCCGTCTTCTTTGAACGCGGGCTTGAGCTGCGCCATCTTCTCGATCGGCGTGCCGCGCCGGATGCCCTCATCCTTGAGCACCGCGTTACCGTCCTGGTCCTTGATTCCTACGATCTGGTCGTCGAAGGCACCGGAATCCTGTGCGGCCGCTGCCTTTTCGTGTGAGGCCAGGGAGTACTCGTCGACCGCGGTCCGGTCGAAGCCCCACTGCTCGGCGATCATCTCTGCGCCGATGCCCTGGTTGGGAATTTGGCCGTGGTAGCGGTCCAGGAACGCCTGGGAGTAGGGCCGACCGCCGTTGGCCAGACTGGATCCCATCGGCGTCCGCGACATCGACTCCACCCCACCGGCGACGACGACGTCGTAGTGTCCTGCGACCACACCGGCGGCGGCGAAGTGAATCGACTGCTGGCTGGACCCGCACTGCCGGTCGACGGTGACGCCGGGTACGGACTCCGGCCAGCCCGCTGTCAGCAGCGCCGTGCGACCGATGTCGATTGCCTGCTCGCCGGCCTGTGAAACGCACCCCCAGATCACGTCGTCGACGAGCGCGGGATCGATGCCGGCCTTCTGGACCAGACCATTCAGCACTTGCGCGGACAGGTCGGCGGCGTGGACGCCGGACAAGCCACCGTTACGTTTGCCGACCGGTGAACGAACTGCCTCGACGATGACGGCTTCAGCCATGGCATATCTCCTTGTGCCTTGAGGTTCTGAATCGATTGTTGACCAACCCGTTAGTTGAGTCCCCGCCGGGGTGCTCAGCCGGCCGGTAGCGTCGGTGGACATGTCGCGCATTGTCGTCGTCGGCGGCCACGGCAAGGTCGCTTTGCACCTGGCTCGCATCCTTAAGGAGCGGAGCGACGCAGACGATCAGGTGACGTCGGTCTTCCGCAACCCCGATCACGCCGACGACGTCCGCGCGACGGGTGCGCGTCCCGTCGTCGCCGACATCGAGAACCTGGACACCACCGCACTCGCCGATCTCCTCGCCGGCCACGACGCGGTGGTGTTCTCCGCCGGCGCTGGCGGCGGCGATCCGGCTCGCACCTACGCCGTCGACCGCGACGCCGCGATCCGGGTGATCGACGCCGCCGGTCAGGCCGGCGTGCGACGCTTCGTCATGGTGTCGTACTTCGGCGCCCGACCTGACCACGGTGTGCCGGAAGACAACTCTTTCTATCCCTATGCCGAGGCGAAAGCAGCGGCCGACGCTCACCTGCGCGCCAGCGACCTGGATTGGACCGTGCTCGGGCCTGGCCGTCTCACGCTGGAACCGGCGACCGGCCGGATCGCCGTCGGCGCCGACGCCGAAAACGGCTCAGTCTCCCGCGAGGACGTGGCACTGGTGGTGGCCGCCGCATTGAACGACGATTCGACAATCCACCGGACCATCGACTTCAACAACGGTGACCTGCCCATACCTGAAGCGCTGAGCACCGGGTAATCTGCACTACGCAGTTGGTCTGCCGATTACGTCAACGGTGACGACGTCGGCATCGAGCGAAGCACGTTAGATGTGCTTCGTAAGAGGGAACCCGGTGAGAGTCCGGGACTGTCCCGCAGCGGTATGCAGGAACGACCGCCGTCTAGAAGCACTGATCGCAAAGATCGGGAAGCGACGGCCAGTAGGAGCACCACCCGGTGCACGCCTGTGAGTCCGAAGACCTGCCGGCTGTGTCGGGCGCGCCGCGCCTGGCGGCTACCGCCTCGAGGAATGGGCGTACGGCCGTAATGGTTGCAGTGGGCTGTATGCCGCTGCGCCGGACCGGTTTTGCGTTCGTTGGCGGTGACCACCCCGTCGATTGAAGGACCACGAACCATTGTGACCGCAAAACCGTTTACCGCCACCGTTACCGGCTCCCCACGTATCGGCCCCAAACGCGAACTCAAGCGCGCCACCGAGGGCTACTGGGCAGGCCGCACCAGCCGCTCCGAACTTGAGAAAGTCGCCGCAACCCTGCGTCACGACACCTGGTCTCAGCTGGCCGACGCCGGCCTGGACTCGGTACCGGTGAACACCTTCTCCTACTACGACCAGGTGCTCGACACCGCCGTCCTGCTCGGTGCGCTGCCGGAACGCGTGCAGGCCGTCGCCGACGACCTCGACCGCTACTTCGCCGCGGCCCGCGGCACCGGTGCCATCGCGCCGCTGGAAATGACCAAGTGGTTTGACACCAACTACCACTACATCGTCCCGGAGATCGGGCCGCAGACGAAGTTCTCGCTGCACCCCGAGAAGGTGTTGTCGGAGCTCAAAGAAGCTCGCGATCTTGGCATTCCGGCCCGCCCGGTGATCATCGGACCGGTCACTTTCTTGCTGCTGAGCAAGGCGGTCGATGGCGCGGGCGCACCGATCGAGCGCCTCGACGAGCTGGTTCCGCTCTACACCGACCTGCTGGGCCAGCTCGCCGACAAGGGCGCGGCCTGGGTGCAGATCGACGAGCCGGTGCTGGTGACCGACATCTCCGACGACGCGCCGGCACTCGCGGAAAAGGTCTACAACACGCTGGGCGCGCTGGACAAGCGGCCCGCGATCCACGTCGCCACCTACTTCGGCGACCCCGGTAAGGGCTTGGCCGCGCTGGCCCGCACGCCCATCGAGGCGATCGGTGTCGACTTCGTCTACGGCCCCGACACCGCCGTGGCATCGGTTCCCGAGTTGGCCGGCAAGACGCTGGTGGCCGGAGTCGTTGACGGACGCAACATCTGGCGCACCGACCTGGAAACTGCACTGAGCAAGCTGGCCAGCCTGCTCGGTCCTGCAGGGGCAGTTGCTGTGTCTACGTCCTGCTCGACGCTGCACGTGCCGTACTCGCTGGAGCCGGAGACCGACCTGGACGACGCACTGCGCAGCTGGCTGGCATTCGGCGCCGAGAAGGTGCACGAGGTCGCCACTTTGGCAAAGGCGCTGAAGGAGGGCCGCGACGCGGTAGCCGACGAGATCGCGGAATCCAACGCGGCCGTTGCCTCCCGCAAGAAGGACCTGCGGCTGAACAACAGCAAGGTGCGTGAGCGCCTCGAGTCGATCGGGAAATCCGGTGGCACGGAGCGGGGTCCGGCCGCCGAACGTCGCGAAGCGCAGATCGAGCGGCTGCATTTGCCGCCGCTGCCGACGACGACGATCGGGTCGTTCCCGCAGACCGTCGAGATCCGCAAGGCCCGCGCCGCGCTGGCCGCCGGAGAGATCGACCAGGCGGAGTACACCGGCCGGATGCAGTCCGAGATCGCCGACGTGATCAAGCTGCAGGAGACGCTGGGCCTCGATGTGCTGGTGCACGGCGAGCCGGAGCGCAACGACATGGTGCAGTATTTCGCCGAGCAGCTGGACGGCTTCTTCGCCACCAAGAACGGCTGGGTGCAGTCCTACGGCAGCCGCTGCGTGCGCCCGCCGGTGCTCTACGGCGACGTGACCCGCCAGCACCCGATGACGGTCGAGTGGGCCAAATACGCGCAGTCGCTGACCGACAAGCCGGTCAAGGGAATGCTCACCGGTCCGGTGACGATCCTGGCGTGGTCGTTCGTTCGCGACGACCAGCCGCTGGCCGATACCGCCTACCAGGTGGCGCTGGCGATCCG
>DASXJI010000550.1:0-2163 GCA_036497495.1 Mycobacterium sp. | reverse complement strand
ATCGGATTGTGCACCGCACCGACGACGTCGGTGATCATGACGACCGCGCCGGACGACAAGCAGGGAGTGGCCTCGGCGGTCAACGATGCCAGCCGGGAAATCGGCGCCGCGCTCGGCATCGCGCTCGCCGGGTCGATGCTGGCCGCGCGGTATGCGAAGACGTTGGCGCCCAACCTGATCGGATTCCCGAAATCGGTGGGGGATGCCGCCAGCACGTCGTTGGGCCAAGCGCTGGAGGTCGCGCGACGGCTGGGACCCGCGGGTGCCCGATTATCGGATGTCAGCAAGACGGCGTTCATCGACGCCATGCACTCGTCGCTGTTGGTGCTCGGAGTGCTGGTAGCCGTCAGTGCTGTCCTGATAGGACTGTGGGCACCCGGGCGTGATGACCAGCAGCTACGGCCCGTGCGCGAATTGCTGGCGCGGCGACGCCCTAAGTAGGCGGCGCCGTCAGGCGGTCGTAGCGGGGATCGAAGTGGTCCCGGCGCGCCCGCCAGTACTGCGAGGCATCGTCGCCGGGAATGGTGACGTCGGGCACGACCCGTCGGTAGGTGAGCTTCCAGGCACCACCAAACCGCTGAAAGTAGTCGATGTAACGACCGTACCCAGCGGTTACCTGGCCACCGATTAACGCATGCATGACGAAAAACGTTTCGCCCCAACACTCGTCGCCGTGGACATCAAAGACTGACTGCCCGAGCAGGTGGTGCATGGTCAGCTGCTCCGCGCTGCCGGCCGGCGCGCAGATCATCTCGGCGAACTCCGAGCCGGATCCTTTGAAGCCGCCGTGGTCGTCGTATGACTGCGGCGCGTAGCAATCGATGATCGCCGCTGTGTCAGCGCGATCGACCGCCGCCGACAGCCTCGCCACCAGCTCGGTCAGCGCGGACTTGTCGACCCAGGTCTGTATGTCGTCGGTAGTCATGAGGCCGCGGTGAATTCGAGGTGCAGTTCCTGCAGCCTGCGGATGATGCACCGCGGCACATAGCGGAATCGCGGACCACCGGCTGGACCGAGATGCCGTTCGTCAATTCCAATGTCGCGCAAACGGTCCAACATGCTTCGATGGTAACGCGGCCCTCGATCCGGTCCATTGTGATCAGGCTGATTTACACCGCTGTGTGTTCAGGGTCCGGTCGATAGGCTCCACAAATTCAGTCGCCGATGGCCGGCAACTTTCACAATTCCGGTTATGGGTATGGAGGCGGCAATGACAGAGCCCGCGCAGCCATCATCGCGTTGGCGCAAGTTTCTCCTCTCGGTGCCGCGGCTGAATATCGTCGGCATCGTCGCCATCGTCATAGCCACCAGCCTCATCGCGATCCACAACCTGCACCACGACAATTCGCCGAACCAGATTCTCAATGTCTCCTACGACCCGACCCGCGAACTGTACGCGGCGCTCGACAAGACTTTCGTCGATCAATATCGACGGCAAACCGGTCTGACCGTGGAAGTCAAGCAATCTCACGGTGGTTCGGGCCGCCAGACCACGGACGTCATCAATGGAACGCAGAAAGCCGACGTCGTTTCGCTGGCGTTGCCGAGTGACGTTGACGCGCTGCGCAAACGCGGGTTGATCGCGCCCGATTGGTCGCAGCGTCTGCCCAACAACTCTGTGCCGTATACGTCGACGATCGTGTTCGTCGTCCACAAGGACAATCCAAAAGGCATTCACGACTGGCCCGACCTGATCAAGGATGACGTCGAGATCGTGAATCCCGATGCGCGCACGTCTGGCAACGGCAAGCTGAGCGTCCTGGCCGCCTGGGGGTCGGTGACGACACGCGGTGGCAGCGATGCGCAAGCGTCCGACTTCGTCAGGGCCGTTCTGAGCCACGTCGTGGTCGCCGACCCGGGTGCCCGCAGCGCGGCCATAAGCTTTGCCGCCGAGAAGGTCGGCGACGTGCATCTGACGTGGGAGAACGAGGCGCTACGCGAGGTCGCGGAAAACAAGGACGAACTCGAAATCGTCTATCCTCCAGTCAGTATCCGCGCTGAACCGGCGGTCGCCTGGGTCGATGCGAATCTCGCGAACCAGAAGATCGCGTCCTACGCCAAGGCGTATCTGGAATACCTCTACACCGATGCCGCGCAGGAGACCGCCGCGCAATACGGCTATCGGCCGATCAAGCCGGAAATTCTCGCCAAACACAAGGACCG
>DASXJI010000549.1:0-2405 GCA_036497495.1 Mycobacterium sp. | reverse complement strand
GACACTCCCGGGTTCTTCCAGCTCTACACCCCGACCGACCGTGAGCTGGCCGCCAGCCTGGTGCATCGCGCCGAGGCGGCCGGCTGCAAAGGCATCGTCGTCACGCTGGACACCTGGGTCACCGGCTGGCGCCCGCGCGATCTGAGCACATCGAATTTTCCGCAGCTGCGCGGAAAATGTCTGTCCAACTACACCAGTGACCCGGTTTTCCGCGCGAGCCTGTCGCAAAGCCCCGAAGAGTACCCGCAGGGCGCGGTGCTGCGCTGGATTCAGGTCTTCGGCAATCCACTGACGTGGGACGACCTGCCGTGGCTGCGTTCGCTGACCCAGCTGCCGCTGATCGTCAAAGGCATCTGCCACCCCGATGATGCGCGTCGCGCCAAAGACGGTGGCGTCGACGGCATCTACTGCTCGAATCATGGCGGGCGGCAGGCCAACGGCGGGCTTCCTGCGCTGGACTGCCTGCCGGGCGTGGTGGAGGCCGCCGATGGCTTGCCCGTGCTGTTCGACTCTGGCGTACGCAGCGGTGCCGACGTCGTCAAAGCCCTGGCGCTGGGTGCCAGCGCCGTCGGGGTCGGGCGGCCCTACGCCTACGGCCTGGCACTGGGCGGCGCCGACGGAATCGTGCACGTCCTGCGGTCGCTGCTGGCCGAAGCCGACCTGACGATGGCCGTCGACGGCTACCCGACGCTGAAAGATCTCACTCCGGACACTCTGCGGCGCGTCACCTGAGCCAAACCGTCTATCTCTGCGACCGTGAGGTGGTGGAGGCGATCCTCGACGAATTCGACAGCTACCTGGAGCTGCAATGCCTTCGTTCGGCGCATACCCGCCGCGCGTACCTGGGTGATCTACGGTCGTTGTTCGCGTTCCTCGGTGAGCGGGCGCCCGACACCGGCCTGCAAGGTTTGAGCCTGCCGATCCTGAGGTCGTGGTTGGCCGCCGGGGCAGGCGCGGGTGCAGCGCGCACCACGCTCGCGCGCCGTACGTCGGCGGTCAAGTCGTTCACCGCCTGGGCGGTGCGGCGAGGGCTGCTGGCCGGCGACCCGGCGACCCGGCTGCAGGTGCCCAAGGCGCGACGGGCACTGCCGGCGGTGTTGCGGCAAGACCAGGCGCTTGCCGCCATGTCGGCCGCGAAATCCGGGTCGCAGCAAGGTGATCCGCTGGCCTTACGCGACCGATTGATCGTTGAGTTGCTCTATGCGACCGGCATCCGGGTCAGCGAGTTGTGCGGCCTGGACATCGACGACATCGACAACGCACACCGGCTGCTGCGCGTGCTGGGGAAGGGCAACAAGCAGCGCAGCGTCCCGTTCGGGGAACCGGCCGCCGATGCGTTGCGCTCCTGGTTGGCCAACGGGCGCCCGGCCCTGGTTGCCGCGGAATCCGGGCCTGCCCTGTTGCTGGGGGCGCGGGGACGGCGGCTGGACGTGCGACAGGCTCGCACCGTGGTGCACCAGACCGTCGCGGCCGTCGATGGCGCCCCTGACATGGGACCGCACGGTTTGCGGCACAGCGCCGCTACCCACCTGCTCGAGGGCGGGGCTGATCTGCGCGTGGTGCAGGAACTGCTGGGCCATTCCAGCCTTGCCACTACCCAGCTCTACACGCATGTGACGGTCGCGCGGCTGCGCGCGGTGCACGACCAAGCGCACCCGCGGGCTTGACCGATACCCGATTTGCCCGCCTCGTAGCGAAATTTCGGTGAGGTAGGGCGTCGGTCCCGAAAGATTCGCTCAGAGGTGGGCACAAGTGTGCCCTGACCCGACTGGGGCTCCTGTGACTATCGATGCAGCGGCTTCAGCCGCATTCGCGTGGACGCCAACAGTCCCAATGGATCGACGTAGTCGGCTCGGGCGGCCGGACCCCACATCGCGCCCCAATGCAGGCACGCCGCGACCGGACAGCCCGGATGCCCGGCCAACAACTCACCGATCGCCGTCCCTGCGGTCACCGATTGCCCGGGCCGTACCGCGGCCCGGACCGGCTCATAACTGGTGTGCAAACCGCCTGGGTGGGCCAGCGACACCAGCTCGCGGCCGGCCAGCGTCCCGGCGTACACCACCGTCGCGGCACCCGCGGCATAGACCGGCTGGCCAGGACTGCCCGCCAGGTCGACACCGCGGTGGCCGCGGGTCCAGTTCGGCGACGGGGCGTCGAAGGCCCTGATCACCGCGGGTGGCGGCCGTAGCGGCCACTGCAGGCGGGCCGCATCGCCGCTGGCCGGGACTGCGCAGACCAGCGTCGCGGCCAGGATCGTCGCCGCCCATCGCACCTCGTCAGTTCACCGCGACGCCGGCAAACCGGCCAGCCAGCGCTGTGGACAAAGCACCTGGCCGAAGCGTGTAAACTGCTCTGCGCAGCCCGTAATTACGAGCTGACTTCGCGCGTCTGCATCGCGTCTC
>DASXJI010000548.1:0-1672 GCA_036497495.1 Mycobacterium sp. | reverse complement strand
ACACTGGACGAACCCAGATGACTATGCCGACGACATTGAGCGGCTGGAATACCTTGCCGCACAAGGCTGGATCATCGTACGTGTCAGCTCGCGGCAGCTTCGATACGACCGGGCGGGTATCCTGATGCGCGTCCGACGTGCGCTCGCTCAGTACTTGTAGAAGCCTTGGCCGGACTTCTTGCCGAGCTGACCTGCCTCCACCATGCGCAGCAGTAGCGGCGGCGCGGCGTACAGCGGCTCCTTGAATTCCTCAAACATCTTGTCCGCGATGAGCTTCAGCGTGTCGAGGCCGACGAGGTCGGATAACCGCAGCGGCCCCATCGGATGCGACAAACCGGCGACGACGGCCTTGTCGACATCCTCGACCGTCGCGAAGCCCGCCTCCACCATCCGGACGGCCGACAACAAATACGGCACCAGCAGCGCATTGACCACAAAGCCCGACCGGTCGCTGCAGCGCACCACCTGCTTGCCCAACACCTTGCTCGCGAACTGTTCGGTGCGCGCGGCGGCCGCGTCGGACGTCACCAGTGTGCTGACCAGTTCGACCAGCGGCAGCACCGGCACCGGATTGAAGAAGTGCAGGCCGAGCACGCGGCCCGGATTATCCGTCGCCGCAGCGATTTTCATGATCGGGATGCTCGACGTGTTCGACGCCAGCACCGCGTCGGGATCGGCGATGAGCTTGTCGAGTTCGGAGAAGATCTTGCCCTTGACGGTGTCGTCCTCGATGACCGCCTCGATGACGAGCTGACGGTCGGACAGATCGGCCAGGTTGGTGGTGAACTTCAGCTTGTCCAGTGCCGCGGTCCGCTCACGTTCGGTGATCTTGCCAACACTCACGCCGCGCTCGAGCGATTTGGTGATGCGCGCCTTTCCCGCAGTCGTCAGCGTCTCGGTGGGCTCGTAGACGATGACGTCGACGCCGGCCCTTGCGGACACCTCGGCGATGCCTGCGCCCATTTGTCCAGCACCGACCACGCCCACCCGCTCAATACTCGTCACGCTCACCGTTTCTACTCCCCCTCGAGATAGCGACGAGCCCTGCCCAGGGTTTCTGAGCGGGGCTCGTCGGATCAAGCCATAGTGCCTAGTGGCTCAGGTTGTCTGTTCCACTTCGCAAGCTCAGTGGAACTGTCCCTCTTCGGTCGAACCGGTCAGAGCCGTCGTCGACGAGGTCGGATCCACCGTGGTGGCGATCCGGTCGAAGTAGCCTGCGCCGACCTCGCGCTGGTGCTTCGTCGCGGTGTAGCCGCGCTCCTCGGCGTCGAACTCGCGCTCCTGCAGCTCGACGTACGCGCTCATCTGGTTGCGGGCGTAGCCGTAGGCCAGATCAAACATCGAGTAGTTCAGGGCGTGGAAGCCGGCCAGCGTGATGAACTGGAATTTGAATCCCATTGCGCCGAGCTCCTTCTGGAACTTCGCGATGGTGGCGTCGTCAAGGTGCTTCTTCCAGTTGAACGACGGCGAGCAGTTGTAGGCCAGCATCTGGTCGGGGAACTCGCTCTTGACGCCCTCGGCGAACTTCGCCGCGAGCTCCAGGTCCGGGGTGCCGGTCTCCATCCAGATCAGGTCGGAATACGGCGCGTAGGCCTTGGCCCGGGCGATGCAGGGCTCCAGGCCGTTCTGGACCCGGTAGAACCCCTCACGGGTGCGCTCACCGGAGATGAAC
>DASXJI010000547.1:0-1912 GCA_036497495.1 Mycobacterium sp. | reverse complement strand
GCGTCCAGGATCGGCCGGTGGCCCATCGCGAAGCTGCGGAATGCCGTCGGCTTGAACGGAAGGAACTCGTCGCCTGGCTCCCACACACTCGCGAACTCGGAGTAACCACTGTCCGAGGCGTGCATCGAGACCGGGAGGTCGGCTTTGACACAGGCCTGCCAGAACGGGTCGAACTCCTCGAGGCCGAATGACCGGCTGCCCTTGAAACCGGGCACCGGGGCCGGGCGCACGAGCACGGTACGAGCGCCGCGCTCCAGACACCACTCGAGCTCTTCGAGTGCGCGGTCGACGATCGGCAGGGTGATCACCGGGGTGGCGAAGATGCGGTCCTGGTAGTTGAACGACCACTGCTCGTACATCCATTCGTTGAGCGCGTGGATGACGTCGTGGGTCATCTCCGGGTCGTCCTTCATGCGCTCTTCGACCAAGCTGGCCAGGGTCGGGAACATCAGCGCGTAGTCGATGCCGAGTTCGTTCATCACCTCGAGGCGCGCACCCGGCTCACGGAACGCGGGAATCGCCTTCATCGGCTCGCCCAGGATCTCGCGGTAGGTCTTGCCCTGCGCGCCGTTGCGGAAGTAGTCCTCCTGCGCACCCGGCTTGGCGACGACCTCAAAGGTCGGGTTCGGGATGTATTCGCTGATGTGCCCGCGAACGACGATCTTGGTGCGGCCGCGCACCTCGACGTAGTCGATGACCCGCTTGCGGTTGTCCGGGAGGTACTTGGTCAGCGCTTCCTGCGGCTCGTACATGTGGTTGTCGGCGTCGAACACTGGGAAGGAAAGCTCGCGTGACGGCATGGCGATCTCCTTGAAGTCTGGATTCTCACGAGGTGGTAATGACGTTACCACCTCTGTCCACCAAGCTGTAATCGGCAGGTCAGGCCGGCGGGCGATTGGGTAGTTCCGGGGTCGCGCCGTTGATGACGGCGAAGTTCACTGTTGCCGAGGCGAGCAGCGTTTGCTCGCCCTCGCCCTCGCCATCGCTGAGGACGTCGATCTGCATGACCATCGCGCGCCGCCCGTTACGCAGCATCCGCGGCACTGCGTATGCCATGCCCTGGCGGATCGGACGCAGGTAGCGGATGTTCATGTCGGCGGTGGTCATCGTGGTGCCCTCTTGAAGATGCTGCACCCCGAAATGTCCGCCCGCGACGTCGATGAGCGTGGCGATAAGACCGCCCTGCAGGGCGCCGGACGTGTTGACCACCTGCGGGCTCACCGGGATCGTCATCGCGAACTCCCCGTTGTATGTGCCTGGCCGCATCCCGATTTGGTCGAACAACTCACCGAGTGTCGGCGGCGCCACTTGCACCGCGTCGTCGTTGCCCAGCGCGCGGATGCAGAAGTCGTACAGGTGTGCCGCATCGATGGGCGAACCGGTCAATTCGGCTCCCAGCCAATGCAATCGGAGGGCGCCCAAGATGGTCTGCATGACGATCGCCGCTGCGGGCCCGACATCGAGGTTGGCCCGGAAGACTCCTTCGGTGATGCCGCGCTGGACGACATCGCGGAGCAGGTTGTGCAGCGGCGAGAGCACCCGGGCGTAGTCGCGCGGCCTGGTTTCGGAGAGGTGTTGGTTGTAGAGATTCATTGCCCGGTTCAGGCTGTCCTGCGTGCTCGACTCGGGTTCCGCGCTGATCCGATCGATGATCAGCTTGATCGCGGCGGTGCTGTCCAGCTCGGTCGTCTCGGCGCGCCAGACCTGTGTCGACTGCGCCATGGTTCGCTCCAACAGTGCGATCAGCAATTCGTCCTTGCTGCTGAAGTGTTGGTAGAAGGCCCGCAGCGACGTCTTGGAGCGGGCCACCACTTCTTGCACGGTGAAGTCGGTGCGCCCGGTCTCGCGCAGGATCTCGACCGCGGTCTTGATGAACCGGGCGTCCCGGGTCGTGGGTTCGGCTTCGTCGTCG
>DASXJI010000546.1:0-12860 GCA_036497495.1 Mycobacterium sp. | reverse complement strand
CGCAGTGCTAGCTTCGCGCTCATGGCAGAAACGCAGCGCCCCGATCGTCGCGAGCACGAGGTAACCGGCGAGCGCGCCACACTGGAAGCCTTCCTCGATGATTACCGAGACATCGTGGTGCGCAAGGTTTCCGGACTGTCCGGTGCCGATGCCCGCCGCCATCTCGTTCCTTCACCGACCACGGTCGGCGGGTTGATCAAGCACCTGCGCTGGGCGGAATACGGCTGGTTCGAGCAGTTCCTGCAGGGACGGCTCGACGACAACCGCCGCACGCATGAGCGTTCGTGGGAGTTCGAGCTGCAGCCCGACGAATCACTGCCGACCCTGATCTGCGAATACCAGGCGCAGTGCGAGGAATCTCGCCGGGTCGCCGCGCAATATCCGCTGGACCACGAGCTGTGGCATGGCCGACTCGAGACGACGGTGTCGCTGCGCTGGATCTACGTCCACATGATCCAGGAGATCGCCCGTCACACCGGACAACTCGACATCCTGCGCGAGCAGCTGGACGGCGCCACCGGGTTTGACTAGTACCTATCTGCCGCGAAACAGAAAGTATGGCTGCGAAATTCGGGGCGTAAGGCCAAGACCATGCTTCTGCTTCGCGGTCGTTCGAACTAGTCGACGTCGATCTCGCGCAGCTCGCGCTTGAGGATTTTTCCGGTCGGGTTGCGCGGCAACTCGTCGAGGAACACCACTTCCCGCGGCACCTTGTATTTGGCCAGCTGATCCTTCACGTGCTTTTTGATGGCGTCCTCGTCCAGGTGAGCGTTGTCCTTCTTGACCACGAAGGCACGCAGTCGGTGGCCCCACTCCTTGTCCTCGACGCCGATTGCCGTGGCCTCCACCACGTCGGGAAGCGCGCTGATGCAGTCCTCAACTTCGGCCGGGAAGACGTTCTCGCCGCCGGACACGATCATCTCGTCGTCGCGACCGCTGATATAGAGCAAGCCGCGCTCGTCGAAGTAGCCAACGTCACCAGATGACAGCAAGCCGTCGACGATCTGCTTGTTGCCGCCGCCGGTGTAGCCCTCGAACGGGAAGCTGGTACCCACGAAAATCCTGCCGACCTCGCCCTGCGGCAACTCCTTGCCGTTTTCGTCGTAGATCTTGACCTTGACACCCTTGACCGGGGGCCCGGCTGTCGTGGAGTTGAACTCCAGGTGGTGTGGCTGCGCGATCGTCGCGAACGCGATCTCGGTGGAGCCGTACATGTTGTAGACGACCGGACCAATGTCCTTCAGCGCCCGTTCGGCCACGTCGGCACCTAACGCCGAACCCGAGACGAAAATGATCCGCAGGCTAGATAAATCGGGCTTGTCGTCGATCTTCTCCAGCGCATCAAGCATGCGCGCCAGCATCACCGGCACAACCACGACCGCTGTCACTTTGTGTTTCTCGATGTCTTCGAAAACCTGAGCCGGTTTGAACTTGCCATGCAGTACCAGCGTCGAACCAAGGAACATCCCAATGGTGGCGTGCAGGAAACCCAGGGCATGGAACATCGGTGCCGGCAGCGAGGTCACCTCGTTGGCCTTGAACGGCACATGCGACAAGATGCCCCCGATCGGCGCCAACGTCGGCGGGGTACTGCGGTTGGCGCCCTTGGGGGTTCCGGTAGTGCCGCTGGTCAAGATGATGATCGACGAGCGCTTGCTGGCCTTCGGCGCCGGCGCCTTGCTGTGGGCGGCGACCAGGTTGGCCAACGTCTCATCGGCGCTGCCGGAGTCCTCACCGTCAGGAGTGGTGCCCAGTGCGCGCAGTTTGCCCAGCGGCGGCTCGGCCTTGCTGACGTCTGCGGCGTACTCGTCGTCGTAAATGATCAGCTTCGCGCCCTCACGTTCGGAAACCTCTTTGATCTGCGGGCCGGAGAACGAGCTGTTGAGCAGGATGATGCGAGCCCCGACCCGTGCACAGCCGAATTGTGCGACCGCGAACCAGCGGTGGTTGCGCGCCAGGATCGCGACCCCGTCGCCGCCGCGCACCCCCTTGGCCAGCAGCCCGTGGGCGACCGCGTTCGCGGCGTCGTCGAGCTCTTTGTAGGTGAACGAGCCTTCGTCGTCGATGATCGCCGCGCGGTTGGGCGTGCGCCTGGCGTTGAACGACGGCAGCATGCCGATTTCGCCCCACCTCGCGATGTCGGTGGCCATCGCGGCGTAGTTCAGCGGGTTCTCCAACCTGAACGTGCCGGATTCGATGATTTTGCGGAGATAATGCAGCTCAGAGGCTCCACGCTCGGCATACTGCTGGATTTTGGCTAATGCCTGACCAGGCAGGTCGAAGACTTGAGGCATGCCTTCACACTATGTGACGGACGTCGCGCCGCGGCCGGAAAGCTCACGCGAATTAGCATGAACCCATGGCTCCGGTGTCTTTGGACGTGGGCGGACGCCGGGTTGAGATCACCCATCCGGACAAGGTGATTTTCCCCGACCGAGGCGGGCTGGCCGGCCACACCAAACTCGACCTGATCCACTACTACTTGGCGGTCGCCGACGGCGCGCTGCGCGGTGTGGCCGGCCGACCCATGATCCTGAAGCGGTTCGTCAAGGGCATCGACGAAGAGGCCGTCTTCCAGAAACGCGCGCCGGAGAAACGGCCCGACTGGGTCGACGTGGCCGAACTGCGGTACGCGTCCGGCACCTCGGCCAAAGAGGCCGTCATCCACGACGCGGCAGGCTTGGCCTGGGTAATCAACCTGGGCTGCGTCGACCTCAACCCGCATCCGGTTCTTGCCGACGACCTCGACCACCCCGACGAACTCCGCGTCGATCTCGACCCGATGCCCGGTGTGATGTGGCGGCAGATCTTGGACGTCGCGCAGGTGGCCCGCGAAGTACTCGAGGACTACGGGCTGACGGCGTGGCCGAAAACGTCCGGGTCCCGCGGTTTTCACATTTATGCCCGCATCGTTCCGGACTGGTCGTTTCGTCAGGTGCGGCTGGCCGCGCAAACCGTGGCCAGGGAGGTGGAGCGACGCGCGCCCGACTTGGCCACCAGTCGATGGTGGAAAGAGGAGCGCGAAGGGGTGTTCGTCGACTTCAACCAGAACGCCAAAGACCGGACCGTCGCGTCGGCGTATTCGGTGCGGGCCACCCCGGACGCACGGGTCTCGACGCCGCTGCGGTGGGACGAGGTCGCCGACTGCGACGCCGCGGCCTTCACTGTGGCGACCGTGCCGGAGCGGTTCGCCGAACTCGGCGACCCGTGGGCGGGAATCAACGACACCGCCGGCGATCTTCACCGGTTACTCACTCTCGCCGAAGAACTCGGACCCGCGGAGAAGGCGCCGAAGGGCGCGCGGCGTGACGGGAGCGGACGGCGTCAGTCGGTGATGCCGCTCATCGAGATCGCCCGCACGAAGACCAAGGACGAGGCGATGGCTGCGCTGGACACCTGGCGCGAGCGTCATCCCGCGGCGTCCGAACGTTTGAAGCCGGCCGACGTGCTGGTTGACGGCATGCGCGGACCGAGTTCGATCTGGTACCGGGTTCGGATCAACCTGCAGCATGTGCCCGACGACCAACGGCCGCCCCAGGAGGAGCTAATCGCCGACTACAGTCCCTGGCCAACCCGTTGACCTGAGCGAACACGCTACGCTCACGCCATGGTCGAGCACTGGAATCGACGGGGGTTCCTACGCGCCGGCGCGGCAGCGGGACTGCTCGTGTTCACAGCGCCCGCGGCCTGCTCGTCGCACAAGCCACCGCCCGCCTCAGCCGGTGGCGGCGGACCGCTCACCATCACGCACGCCTTCGGTGAGACCACCATCGCCGAGCCTCCCAAGCGGGTAGTCAGCGCAGGCCTCACCGGACAGGACGACCTGCTCGCACTCGGAATCGTGCCGGTCGCGGTGACCAACTGGTTCGGCGACCAGCCGTTCGGGGTATGGCCGTGGGCCCAATCTAAACTCGGAAATGCCAAACCCGTTGTGCTCAACCTCGACAACGGAGTTCAGGTTCAGCAGATCGCCGGCGTCAAACCCGACCTGATCGTCGCCACGGACGCCGGACTCGACCAGGACAGCTACCAGAAGCTGGCCGCGATCGCACCGACGCTTGCGCAATCCGACGGCGACGCGTTCTTCGAACCCTGGAAAGACCAGGCGAAGGCCATCGGCCAGGCGGTCTACCAATCCGGCCAGATCACGTCGCTGATCAACGGTGTCGACAAAGGATTCACCGACGTCGCGGACAAACACCCGCAGTTCAAGAACAAGCGGGTCGTGCTGCTGCAAGGCAAGCTGCACGACGGCAACGTCGTGGCGACAACCGGCTGGCGAGCAGAGTTTCTCGCCCAGATGGGTCTGACGATCCCCGAGAGCATCGCCCCCCTGGCCGTCGATCAGGAGCGGGCGTTCATTTCGCGCGACAAGATAAAATCGGTCCTCGGCGGCGCCGACCTGCTGATCTGGACGACGGAGAGTGATGAGGACCAGGCCGGCCTGCTGGCCAATCCCGATGTGGCAGAGCTGCGTTCGCGCAGCGTGTTCACCACCAAGGATCAGGCCGGGGCGATCGCCTACGCATCGCCGCTGAGCTACCCGCTGGTGACCGACCAGCTGCCGCCGCTGATCGCCAACATCCTGCATTAGAACGGGCCTTGGCCGCCGGCGTCTCACCGAGTTACCGTCGAGTAATGAGCAGCAGCCTGACCGACACCGTTCTCGACTACGGCGATCTGGCCCTGCTGCTGCAATTCGACAGCACCGCCGAGGTATTGGCGTGGACGGGCGCGCTGCGTGAGGTCGCGATGCCCGGTGTCCTCGACATCGTCCCGGCCGCGCGTACGGTGCTGCTCAAACTCGACGGCCCCGGCCGGCAGAGCGCTGTCCGGCGTCGGCTCGGCAAGCTGACGGCGGCGCCCGACCCCGAGGCGACGGCGCCGGCTGATCCCACGGTGATCGACGTCGTCTACGACGGCGCCGACCTCGCCGAGGTCGCCGAGCTCACCGGAATGACCACGGCACAGGTCATCGACGCCCACTCCGCCAAACCGTGGCAGGTCGGATTCTGCGGTTTCGCACCGGGTTTCGCCTATCTGGTCGGCGGCGACCCGCGCCTGGCGGTGCCGCGACGGTCCGAGCCACGCCCATCGGTCCCGGCCGGTTCGGTGGGCCTGGCCGGCGATTTCACCGGAATCTACCCGCGTCGCTCGCCCGGCGGATGGCAGTTGATCGGCCACACCGACGCGGTGCTGTGGGACATCGATCGGCCCGATCCGGCGTTGCTGACGCCAGGCATGTGGGTCCAGTTCCGAGCTGCATAGCGAGGCGACAATGACGACCCTGGAAATTCTGCGCACCGGACCGCTGGCGCTGATCGAAGACCTCGGCCGCGTCGGACTCGCACATCTCGGCGTCACCCGGTCGGGGGCGGCCGACCGGCGGTCACACACACTGGCCAACCGGCTGGTGGCCAACCCGGACGACCGCGCCACCATCGAGGTGACAATGGGTGGGTTCACGGCGCGAGTCCGCGGCGGCGACGTCGACATCGCGGTCACCGGTGCCGACACCAATCCGCGGGTTGGCGTAACCATGTTCGGCGCCAACAGCATTCAGCACGTCCGCGACGGCGAGGTGATCGCATTAGGCGTGCCGCGCTCCGGATTGCGCAGCTACCTGGCCGTGCGTGGCGGCTTCGACGTGACACCGGTGCTGGGTTCGCGTAGCTACGACGTGATGTCGGCGATCGGACCGTTGCCGTTGCAACCCGGCGACGTGTTGCCGATCGGGGAACACACCAAGGAGTACCCGGAGCTCGACCAGGCGCCGGTGGCGCCGATCTCCGACCAATTGGTCGAACTTCTGGTTGCTCCCGGCCCGCGCGACGACTGGCTGGCCGATGCCGATGCCCTGGTGCACACCATCTGGCTGGCGTCGGACCGTAGCGATCGCGTCGGCATGCGACTCGAAGGACGACCGCTGCGACACCGCGACCCGGGGCGCCAACTACCCAGCGAAGGTGCGACCCGCGGTGCGATCCAGGTGCCGCCCAACGGATTACCGGTGATCCTCGGCCCCGATCACCCGGTTACCGGCGGCTATCCGGTGGCCGGCGTGATCGCCGACCAGGACATCGACAAGCTCGCCCAGGTGCGTCCGGGTCAGCACGTGCGACTGCACTGGTCGCGTCCCAGGATCGCCGCGACTTCCGTGTCGAGTTCGGTGGCGGCGGACTAGTCCAACTGGTAGACCGGCAGTGTGCGCACCCAGGTTCACACCGCCCGGTTACTCCATACCGCCGACTTGGAAAGCGACGCGCGGCAGCGCGCGCACGAGATGGTCAACGAGGCGTTCGCCGGCGAGTTCACCGCCGCCGATTGGGACCACGCGCTGGGCGGAATGCATGCCCTGATCTGGGACCACGGTGCGATCATCGCGCACGGCGCCGTGGTGCAACGACGCCTGCTCTACCGCGGGCTTTCGCTGCGCTGCGGATACGTGGAAGCTGTTGCGGTGCGCGAGGAGTGGCGCGGACAAGGTCTGGCCATCGCGATCCTCGACGCCTGCGAGCAGGTCATCCGCGGCGGTTACCAGATCGGTGCGCTGAGTTCCTCGGACCGCGGCAGGCAGCTCTACACCCTCCGTGGCTGGCTGCCGTGGCGCGGACCGACGTCGGTGTTGGCACCTGGCGGGCCGATCCGGACTCCCGATGACGACGGGTCGGTGTTCGTCTTCCCGCTCGGGACAAACGTGGACGACACCGCGCCGCTGGCGTGCGATTGGCGTGACGGGGACGTCTGGTGATCACCCAGAAGCGCTAGCAACCTGACGCTGGGGTCGCGACCGGCGTGGGATGTCGACCGCTGGATGCGCGATTCCTTTGGGCCGGCGGCAACCCACTCGGCCAAGGCGGTAGCCGGTGGATTCAATCCTGCCGCCGAGATTGTCAAGGACGGCGAGGCCGCACGCACGCTCCGCGAGGTCCGCTACCGGTCGTTCCAGCTGCCCGCAGCGCATCGAGATCAGCAGGTAAATCGCACTCGAATCCGGTGGGGCTCAACGGCTCCACCGGATTCGTGGGCTAGCCGAAGGCCTGCCCGGCGTCCACGCCCACGACACGGAGCAGGTTCGCCACTTTGCGATCCAGATCCTTGCCGACGGCGGCCACCTCGGCGATGCCGAGGCTGCCGAATGCTGGCCCGGGCCGGTCCATGGTGAAGACCGCGTTGCCGTTGTCGTCGCCATAGACCAGCATGCGCAGCGGCGCGTACAGCATCGCCTTCGGGTCGTGTCGAAACATCGTCTCAGCGATGACGTGGTTGCCGATCAGGTACTCGATAGCCGGGGTGTGGTGGCCGGCGATGCGGAAATATCCGCGCGCATCGATCTTCGCGTACATCATCAGGTCGTTCGGCGCGTTCTCGGCCGCCGCGGCAAGCACGTCGTCCCAGTTGCCTCCGGCCGCCGAGATGCGTTCCAGCGTCGTCTGGTCCACCGGAGGTGCCGCCTTCTCGAGAGCGGCGACGAACTCCTCGAAGGGAATTCCGGTCTCGATATCGACCCGGGTCATACCGTGCTGCTCACGGCGGACGCCCATCTGCTGCACCTTTCTATGGTTCATTGACCGAACTCTTCAGTCGAGTCTATGGTTCAGTCAACGAACCTGCAAGGGTAGGATTCAGTCATGGCCCTGCCCCGCGAATATGCCGCCGAGAGTTGCCCGATCGCGCGATCGCTGGAGATCGTCGGAGAGCGATGGACGCTGCTGGTCGTGCGCGATGCCTTCTACGGAGTCCGTCGATTCAGCGACTTTCGCGCCCACCTCGGGATTCCCAAGGCCGTACTGTCCGAACGGCTTTCACTCCTCATCGAGGAGGGAGTTTTGGCCAAGGCGGCGGGTGGCCGGGGCCGCGATGAGTACGTGTTGACCCCGAAGGGGCGCCGGCTCTGGCCAGTCATCTGGTCCTTGGCCGGCTGGGGCAACGAGAACTATGTCGAACAACCACAGCGCCGCAGCTACCGCCATGCCGATTGTGGCGGCGCGATCGGACCGGACCGGGTGTGCGGGTCGTGCGGGCAGCTACCCGACGTCGCCGACCTCATCCTGCATCCACCACGCCGACCACGTGAGCGCGCGATGCGCGACGATCCGGTCAGCAAGGCGCTTCGCCGGCCACGCCGGTTGCTGGAAGCGATTGCCCCGGAGTAGGCGCCGCGGGTGATCTGTCTCACGTCGCGGCTCTGCGCTCGATAGTATTGGTGTCGTACTGTGATCCATGACACCTTCAGTCCAGGGAGATCCGTTGTCCAGCACTACTGAACTGGCCGAACTGCACGAGCTCATCGGCGGCCTGCGCCGGTGCGTGAGCTCGCTGAAGGCGCGCTACGGCGACAGTCCGGCAATGCGCCGCATCATGATTGACGCTGACCGGATCCTCGGCGATGTCGAATTACTTGACATCGATGTTTCGGAATTAGATTTAACGCGCGTTACCGTGCGGCAATCCGGTGAAAAGATCGCCATTCCCGACACCGATTACGACCGGGACTTTTGGCGCGACGTCGACGAGGAGGGTGTCGGGGGCCACAACAGGTCCTGACAAGTCAGCCCGCCGAGAATCCGGGGGCCTCCTCTGTGTAGTCTTCGACGAACAGCCCGTTCGAAGAGGAACATTTGATGAGCGCACCAACGGCGAACCGTCCTGCGTCCGGTGTCTTTTCACCTACGCGCGCACACATCCAGGCACGAACGCTACGCACCGACCGATGGTGGATG
Source organism: Mycobacterium sp. (assembly GCA_036497495.1). Classification (GTDB taxonomy): domain Bacteria; phylum Actinomycetota; class Actinomycetes; order Mycobacteriales; family Mycobacteriaceae; genus Mycobacterium. The sequence goes on along the minus strand of DASXJI010000546.1, from coordinate 4,137 downwards.
TCGCCGCTGCGAATTGACTTGGGATTCGCCGCATTTGTTATCTACGCGACCTTCCGCGCGTTCCAACAGAATTACTTCTTCGTCCCGAAGTACCACTATCTGACGCCGTTCTACTCACCATGCGTCAGTAAGGCTTGCGGTGAGGCCAGCGACTTCTGGCCGCAGATTCTGCCGCATGTCTGGTGGCTGCCGTTCGCGGCGCTGACGCTGCCGTTCCTGCTGCTGTTCCGGCTGACCTGCTACTACTATCGCGGCGCCTACTACCGCACGGTGTGGCAGTCGCCCACCGCCTGCGCGGTGACCGAGCCCCGCGCCCACTACAGCGGCGAGACCAAGTTCCCGCTGGTCCTGCAGAACACCCACCGGTACTTCTTCTACATCGCCGGCATCATCTCGGTGATCAACAGCTACGACGCGATCATCGCGTTCCATTCCGACAGCGGACCAGGCGGGTTCGGGTTCGGGCTGGGCAACGTGATCATGGTCAGCAACGTCATCATGCTGTGGGTCTACACGGTGTCCTGCCATTCATGCCGGCACGTCACCGGTGGGCGGCTCAAGCACTTCTCCAAACACCCTGTGCGGTACTGGATCTGGACTCAGGTCAGCAAACTCAACACTCAGCACAAGTTGTACGCCTGGATCACGCTGGGCACGCTGATGCTCACTGACTTCTACATCGCACTGGTGGCCGGCGGGGCCATCCCGGACCTGAGATTTGTTGGCTGACAAGCCGTTTCACGGATATCAAAGAGTTTAGTGAGGTTCCATGACTGAGGTCGAACGGCACTCCTACGACGTCGTCGTGATCGGTGCCGGCGGCGCAGGTTTGCGTGCGGTCATCGAGGCGCGCGAACGCGGTCTCAAGGTCGCAGTGGTGACCAAGTCGCTGTTCGGCAAGGCCCACACGGTCATGGCCGAGGGCGGCTGCGCAGCCGCGATGGGTAACACCAACCCGAAGGACAACTGGAAGACCCACTTCGAAGACACGATGCGCGGTGGGAAGTTCCTGAACAACTGGCGGATGGCCGAGCTGCACGCCAAGGAGGCACCCGACCGGGTTTGGGAACTGGAGACCTACGGCGCGCTGTTCGACCGCCTCAAAGACGGCAAGATCAGCCAGCGCAACTTCGGTGGACACACCTACCCGCGGCTCGCGCACGTCGGCGACCGCACCGGCCTGGAGCTGATCCGCACGATGCAGCAGAAGATCGTCTCGCTGCAGCAGGAAGACCACGCCGAGCTCGGTGACTACGAGGCCCGGATCAAGGTCTTCGCCGAGTGCGCGATCACCGAGCTGATCAAGGACGGCGACGCGATCTCCGGTGCGTTCGGCTATCACCGCGAAAGCGGCAACTTCGTCTTGTTCGAGGCCCCCGCAGTGGTCATGGCCACCGGCGGGATCGGCAAGTCGTTCAAGGTCACCTCGAACTCCTGGGAGTACACCGGCGACGGCCACGCCCTGGCGCTACGGGCCGGCGCGACGCTGATCAACATGGAGTTCGTCCAGTTCCACCCGACCGGCATGGTCTGGCCGCCCAGCGTGAAAGGCATCCTCGTCACCGAGGGCGTCCGTGGTGACGGCGGTGTTCTCAAGAACTCCGAAAACAAGCGATTCATGTTCGACTACATCCCGCCGGTATTCAAAGGCCAGTACGCCGAAAGCGAGCAAGAAGCCGACCAGTGGCTCAAGGACAACGACTCGGCCCGTCGCACCCCAGACCTGCTGCCCCGTGACGAGGTCGCCCGGGCGATCAACTCCGAAGTCAAGGCCGGCCGCGGCACCCCGCACGGCGGGGTCTACCTCGACATCGCCTCTCGGTTGACCCCCGAGCAGATCAAGAAGCGGCTGCCGTCGATGTACCACCAGTTCAAAGAGCTGGCCGGGGTCGACATCACCAAAGAGCCGATGGAAGTGGGGCCCACCTGCCACTACGTCATGGGCGGCATCGAGGTGGATGCCGACACCGGCGCTGCCACCGTCCCCGGGCTGTTCGCCGCCGGCGAGTGCTCCGGCGGTATGCACGGCTCCAACCGACTAGGCGGCAACTCGCTTTCCGACCTCCTGGTCTTCGGTCGTCGGGCCGGCCTCGGCGCCGCCGACTACGTGCGCGCGTTGAGCAGCCGTCCGAAAGTCCCGGAGGTCGCCGTCGAAACCGCCGCGAAGCGGGCGCTGGCTCCGTTCGAGACACCGACGAACGGCGCCAGCTCGGAGAACCCCTACACGTTGCAACTCGAGCTGCAGCAGTCGATGAACGACTTGGTGGGCATCATCCGCAAGGCGGAGGAGATCACCGAGGCCCTCGGTCGAATCGACCAGCTCCGCGAGCGGTTCAAGCACATCCATGTCGAGGGACACCGGCAGTACAACCCCGGCTGGAACCTGGCCCTCGACCTGCGGAACTTGTTGTTGGTCAGCGAATGCGTCGCCAAGGCGGCGTTGGAGCGCACCGAAAGTCGCGGCGGTCACACCCGTGACGACCACCCGGGGATGGACTCGTCGTGGCGCAAGGTCTTGCTGGTCTGCAGCGCCGCTGGTGGCGACGAGGTGGTGCCCGACGTCACGGTGACACACAAGGACCAGATCCCGATGCGGCCTGACCTGCTCGAGCTATTCGACATTGCCGAGTTGGAGAAGTACTACACCGACGAAGAGCTGGCCGACCACCCCGGACGGAGAGGCTGATGAGCTACAACGCAACTATGCGAATCTGGCGTGGCGACGCCACCAACGGTGGGCTGCAGGACTTCACCGTGGAGGTCAACGAAGGCGAGGTGGTGCTCGACATCATCCACCGCCTGCAGCAGACCCAGACGCCCGACTTGGCGGTGCGGTGGAACTGCAAAGCCGGCAAGTGCGGTTCGTGCTCGGCTGAGGTCAACGGCAAGCCCAAGTTGATGTGCATGACGCGGATGTCGACCTTCGCCGAAGACGAGGCGGTCACCGTGACGCCGATCCGAACCTTCCCGGTGATCCGCGATCTGGTCACCGACGTGTCGTTCAACTACCAAAAGGCCCGCGAGATCCCGTCGTTCGCGCCGCCGAAGGATCTGCAGCCCGGCGATTACCGGATGCAGCAGGAGGACGTGGAACGTTCTCAGGAGTTCCGGAAGTGCATCGAGTGCTTCCTGTGCAACAACGTCTGTCACGTGATCCGTGACCACGAGGAGAACAAGGAAACATTCGCCGGCCCGCGTTTTCTGATGCGGATCGCGGAGCTGGAGATGCATCCGCTGGACACCATGGACCGGCGCGACCAGGCACAGGAGCAACATGGCCTCGGCTACTGCAACATCACCAAGTGCTGCACGGAAGTCTGTCCCGAGGGCATCAAGATCACCGACAACGCCCTGATCCCTATGAAAGAACGCGTCGCCGATCGCAAATACGATCCGGTTGTGTGGCTGGGCAACAAGCTGTTCCGTCGATAAGCAACGGGTGTTAGGGCGCCGCTGATCCGAGTACCGTCGGGTACAACCGGAAAGGCGGCCGCCATGGCTATCCGAAAGCCCACCAGCATCAACAACATTCGCACCGCGATCAACGAGCTGACGGCGCGCGCTGAACTCGCACACAAAGAAGGACGTGACGAGGAGGGCGCGGAAATCGAGCGTCGGATACAGGCCTACCGCGACGAACTCGGCAGGCGTCCCTAGACGCCGAGGCGCCGGAAGACGCTGCGGTGGAAAACGATCGGCGCGACATCTCCGTCGACTCGGACGTCGCTGACCCGTAGCACCACGATCGTGTGGTCGCCGGCCGGGATGAGTTGCTCGATCGCCGTTTCCATCCACAGACTGGTGCCGGGGATGAACACCGCGCCGCTGTTGTAGGACACCGTTTCCAGGTCGGCGAATCTGTCGCCGGTCTTGGCGGCCAGGGCCCGGGCGGCCCCGTCGTGCGACTCGCCCAGCACGCTGATGCCCAGAGCCTGGGCGTCCTTGAGTTTCGGCCACGTCGTCGAGGTGTTCTGCACACAGAACGAGACCAGCGGCGGATCCAGCGACACCGGGACGAACGTGCTGGCCGCCAGCCCTTCTCGGACCCCGTTGACCTCGGCGGCGATGGCGATGATGCCGGACGGAAAATGTCCAAAGGCCTCGCGCAGGGAGGTAGGCGTCAGCTTGTCGGGTAGG
>DASXJI010000545.1:0-3012 GCA_036497495.1 Mycobacterium sp. | reverse complement strand
TCCGCCCGAACTAGGCCAACGGCGCGGTGCAGTCGTTGTAGCAGTTCGAGACTCACACCATTGGATTGCGATACTTCTCGCGATGAGACGACCGTTCCGTCATCGCCCGTAATGCGAATCGCCGGCAGCAGCATCGGACTGGATTCGCTGCGGATCTGCTCGACATCAAAGCCGCGCGCGAGCAACCATCCGATCAGCTCGGCACGCTCCTGGCGCGCTTGCCCTTGTAGGTCGTCGAGCAGCCCCGACGCCTCGGCATCCCCGTCGTTCGGGTTTGCTGCCACGGCGTCAACGTACACCACCGCCCAGGGAAGTCGAGTGCACGCACGGATGGTAAACCGTCCACGCCCTATTCGATCTCAAGCCCTCACGTTGCTTAGACCTCGGACGCTCCCAGTGAGATTGATCAAGATTCTTGCTGTTCGGCAACCGATGTGGCCTCACACGCGTGGAAGTTGTAACGCTCGCGACTTGGCTGGCGTCGCGCCGATAGTGGGGATGAACGAGGCGCTTGCTGCTGCGCAGCACGATCTGCTCGACGCCGATCGTTCAACCAGCGAGGCCGCCGACAGGGTGCCGCGCTGTGGCGCGCAATTATCTCGAGGCGCTAGCGCAGTTCATGACGCCGGGAAATCGGGGTGCGCTGGCTGACCAGGTGTAGCGCAAGACTGCGATGTTCTGCGGAGATGACCGCACCGAACCGTGCGGAGCGACGGGCGTCTGTTTGACGCGGTCTGGACGTAGGCCACGCAGGTCACGCCTCCCGCGTTACTCAGAGTGCGAGGCCGATTTATATCTATATCTAGTCAGAATAACTATTTTTTGTCGGAACAACAATATATCGTAAATATCGCAACCGGACCGGGTTAGGGGCCGCCATGGCAAGGATCATCATCGCAGGAGCCGGGATCGGCGGGTTAGCCGCGACGGTGGCGCTGGAGCAAGCCGGCTTCGAGGTATGCACGATCGAACGTGCGCCACGTTTCGGCGAGGTGGGCGCTGGAGTTCAGCTGGGCCCCAACGCAACTCGGGTGCTAGCTCGCCTGGGTCTGGAAGAAGAAATCCGCGACCTCGCGGTGGCCCCTTCAGCCGTGAGCTGGCTTCGCTGGCAGGATGGCAACACGCTGGTGACCACGTCGCTGGCGGAAATGGAGAGCAGGTTCGGTGCGCCGTACCTAACGATGTACCGACCAGATCTGATCGACGTGCTGTCGTCGAAGGTGTCGACCGCGCAGGTCAGACTCGGAGTCGCCGTCGGCGCGGTGACGGAGTCCGAAGGACGGCCGGCCGTCGAGCTCGGCGACGGCACCGTGGAGACTGGCGATCTGGTTGTCGGTGCCGACGGCATTCACTCGGGTGTGCGCGCGCAGACAGTGGGTGATGCCGCACCGCGGTTCTCCGGGATGTCTGCCTATCGCGCACGGATTGCGCACGATGAGTTGGACTTTGACGACGTAGTCCGCAACTGGATGGGTCCGGATCGCCACCTCGTGGCCTACCCGGTTGGCGCCGGGTTGGCCTATCTCAACATTGTCGCCGTGGTCCCCGAGCAGGAGCCGACCGCCGAAAGCTGGACCATGCCAGGGTCTGCCGACGAGTTGCGCAGCCAGTTCGACGGCTGGTGCGATCCCGTGCAACGCATCCTTGGCGCAGTCCGTGATCCCGTTTATCGCTGGGCCCTCTACGACCGCGATCCACTTACGCGCTGGTCGACCGCGACCACCACGCTACTCGGGGATGCGTGCCACCCCATGCTCCCGTTCTTCGCTCAAGGTGCCGCCCAGGCAATCGGGGACGCCGCCGCGCTGACGCAGGCACTCTCGGCGGCACGGGACGATCTCTCCTCGGCACTGAAGAGCTATGAACACGCGCGCCTGGAACATACCGCCCGGATCCAGCGACTGTCCTGGGACAACAATGTCTTCTATCACCTACCCGATGGTCCCGAACAACGGGAACGCGACGCGCGCTTGTCCGGGTCATCAGTCATCGACACGTTCTCGTGGCTCTACGGCAACGATCCCTTTGCGCTAAGGGATTAACACAAGCTTGTGCGCGATCTCGCCGCGGTCGGCGTCGTCGGTGGTGTCAGCTCGAGTCTGTTGGCCGTTATGGGTCAGCACCCCCTGCATGTTGCCAACACGTCAGCAAAGAAACAATATTAGCGAGAGTAAACGATATTTCACTGTTAAATCGTGATTCTGTAGAGTAGCTTTTGGTTCACGTCACTTTCATCTGCGGTGCAGCGCCACAGCTAGGAGGTTGATCCCCGTCATGACCACCGATCCCGTACCCGTTCTCATCGTCGGCGGAGGCGGCGCCGGCCTGTCCGCGTCCATGATCTTGTCCACTCTCGGTGTCGAATCGTTGCTTGTCAGTGGTCTGCCGACGACGTCGATCCTGCCGAAGGCGCATGTCCTGGGGCAGCGCACCATGGAGATCTTCACCGAGGTCGGTATCGCCGACGAGATCTACACCCAGGGCACTCCGCAGGGCAACCTGGTGGCCACCGGTTTCTACGCCGGGGTGAGGGGGGCGAATCCGAACGCTGGCCGCCTGATCGGCAAGCTCGATCTCTGGGGCGCCGGGTACCAAGACGCCGAATACATCGATGCGAGTCCCTGCCCCACGTCGAACCTGCCGCAGATCCGCCTGGAACCGCTCCTCAAGACGCACGCCGAGAAGCTCAATCCCGGCGGTGTCCGGTTCCACCACGAGTTGGTCGGACTTGAGCAGGACGCGTCCGGAGTGCGTAGCACCATCCACGATCATCGCACCGGCGAGGACTACGAGGTCCGGTCGCAGTACGTGATTGCCGCTGACGGCGGCCGCACAGTCGGCGGGATCGTCGGCATCGAACTCGAAGGCGAGCGCAACATTCTCGACATGGTGTCGGTGCACATGACGGCCGACCTTTCGACTGTGCTCGAGGACGACTCGGTACTCCTGCGTTGGCTTGCCAACCCTGACTTCGGCGGCACACTACCCGGTGGTGTGCTGGCCCCGATGGGC
>DASXJI010000544.1:0-11174 GCA_036497495.1 Mycobacterium sp. | reverse complement strand
TTTGGCGAGCCGGATCGCGGCGAGAACGCCGACATCGCCCAAGCCCGCGACAACGACGCGTTTGCCGCTCATGCGGCCAAACTGTAACACGTTCTAGTTACGGGCCGATCGGCGTTGGATGGCCTCACGATTCAGATTTTTGGGAGCACATTCGCCGAGTGCTTCCGATAGTGGAGAACCGCTGGCTACACTTCGCCGTGTGATGACCCCGTCGACCCCCTGGGGGAACGGACGTGGGCAACTTCCTCAGCGGTTACGGGCCGGCAGTCAGATCGTCGGACGTCGCCAGGCACGACGCCTCAGTCGGCGCTTCGCGCGCGTGGGCATCACAACCCCGCCTGATCGGCTTCGGCAGATGCTGGCGGGTGCGCCGGCCGCCTACGCCGAAGTGGCAGATTTCAACTTCGCGCTGATCGCGACGCAATTCAAACGCGACCAATTCAGGGCGCGGGTCCGGCGGATGAAGCGCCGCGGCGCACGCACGCTGATCTTCGTGGCCATGGTGCTTGTCACGCTCAACTTTTTGTTCTGCATGGCCTGGGCCCTGTTCAATCTGACGCTCGAAGCCGCGCCACTCTGAGATCGTCCGAGCTGGGAAACGTCGCGGCGGCGAGTTCAAGAATTTCCTCGCGATCCGCGGCCAACAGGAAGCCCGACTGGATCACCGCGTCCAACGATGCGGTGAAGCGCTTCAGGTAGTCCGCCACTCCGCCCGGGTACAGCCGCTGCACGGTCGCAGTGTCGAACAGTTCGCCCGAGCCGAAGATCGATGACATCGTGCTCTCTTCGCCTCCGACACCGGATGTCCGGGCGATCGGCACGTCCACCCACGGTGTCCTGACGCCGCCTCGCGCGAGTCCGTGTTCGTCGACGACAGGCTGCCCATCGTCCAGTTCGATGGTTGCGCCGGTGGGCGGGGGCCGGTTCGTGTTCACCCAGTTGTGTAGCTGCGACAACGCCGCCTGCAGCACGTAGTGGTGCTGCGGCGCGAAGTTGATGCAATGCTCCAGTTCCTGGCCCATCAGCATGTTCGCCGGCGCATAGGCCGCAACGACATCAGCCAACGGCGCAGACCCGGTGTCGATCGGTGCTACCTGGATCGTGTAGTTGTCGGCGTGAGCCGTACCGGCGATCTCCCACACCCGGAGTCGTTGATTATCAGGCTGTCTCGCGTTGTGGTAGCCCCGTCGACGGCCATCGAACAAGTCCGTCTCGGTGATGATCGTGACGAGCGGTACACGCAGATCGGGACGAAACGCGACCGCCTGCGACGAGTTGCTCTCCAGCGCTTCGAATATCGAGCCGCCGTCCAACGGGGCGGCGGTCCCGAATCGCGAATGCACCATAAAGCCGTCGTACACCTGGGCGAGGGGGTCGACGGCGTTGATGTAGGTCGTCAGGAACAGCGCCGACTGCGACTCGCCCAGCGCGAGGACGTGTTCGGCGGACAGCCCTCGCAGAACTTCCTCGTTCCGCGCCAGCTGCCCGGCCTGGGAGAAGATGTCGTACGCGTAGGCGTCGCCGGGATGACGTAGCGGGGAATACCGTTGTGCATCTTGGCTTTTGAGTGACATGTCGATGCCCATGAGATTCGCACCCCCCTCGACGCCGACCCGCTGGGCCGACACCGCAACGTAGGCGTAACCGGCGCGCAGCATTTCGCGGTGCGCCATCATCCAGACCGCAGGTGCATCGATCCCGCCGCTGACATTGACCCACTCGACAAGCACCGTTCCGTTGAACCGCGCCAGATCCGACGGGGTCAGCACCACGATCCGGGTGGTGTAGTCGGCGGCTGTTGCCGGCGACACACTCCACCGGCCATCCGGGGCGAGTTCGGCCGCAGGACCGTAGGACGATGCCGATCCCGAGATGAAGAATTCCTCTGCGACGTATCCCACACTGGCGATGTCAAAGGCGCCCAATAGGAGTGCGGGTTTGCCGGGCGCGGGCGTATAGCTCGCCACATCGCCGCTGGTTGCCACGTGCGCATCATAGAGCCGGCACTCGACTATGCGGGCTGCATCAGCGTCAGTAGCAGCTGACCTCGGACCTGAACTTCGAGTTAAATGCGTTGCAATCGCCGTGCGACCGGGAATAACTTCCCAGGCGTTGTGGTCGTGCCTGATCACGACCACGAGGAGGAATGGCGTCCATGATCTCGGCGGATGGGTCAACGGGCTTGCTGCCTAGGCGGAGCTCAGCGCCGACTGGCGCGAACCTCGAGTTCGGCGCCGTGTTGGCTGTCCTGCTGGTCACCGGATGGGTTGCCAACCATTTCGTCGCCTTGATGCCCACCATCAGCGATCGCCAGCACCTCAGCACGTCGACGCTCGACGCGATCTTCGGTATCTACGCGGTGGGTCTGCTGCCCGGCCTGCTTATCGGTGGCCGGGCCTCGGATGCCCTCGGCCGCAAAGCAGTCGCGTTGGCCGGTTCGGCGACGGCTGTGGTGGGCACGGTTGCGATGCTGCTTTCCCAGCAGCCCGACGTTTTGCTGACGGGTCGTTTGATCGTCGGCATTGGTGTGGGTCTGGCAATGACCTCCGGCACCGCATGGGCTTCCGACCTGAAAGGTCCGGCCGGTGCGGCCACCGCCGGCGCCGTGCTGATCGCCGGATTCGCCATCGGACCGTTCGCTGGAGGGTTGATCGCCGGAGCGGGAGATTTCGGCGTCGAAGTGTCGTTCGCGGTAGCCGCGGCCCTGGTCGTGATGGCGATGGCTTTCACGTATGCAGCCGCACGCGGCACGGCGGAGTCGATGCCGGCAGGAGCCACACGTGAGTCGCAAACCGCCACGACCTCAAGACCTTCGAGCACGCGCGCCCTGAGTTGGGCGTTGCCGTTGGCTCCGTGGGTGTTCGCTTCGGCCACACTGGGATTCATCACGATTCCGGCCAGAGTCCACACCGGGCTCGCGGCTCCGATCGCCGCGGGTATCGCGGCCCTGATCGTCAACGGCTCGAGCGGAGTCATCCAGATCATCGCCCGCTGGGGCGCCTGGGGCCCGCGCGCCGGCACCATCGGTGCGGGACTGGCCGCGCTCGCCTATACGGCCATCGCGTTAACGCCGCCGACGATCACGCCGGTGATGAGCTTTGCGTTATTGCTGGTTCTCGGTTGCGCATCCGGGCTTTCGTTGCGCGAAGGGCTGATCGACTTGGAAGCCGCGGCGCCACAACATGTCCGAGGCATGCTGACCGGCGCGTTTTATGCGCTGACCTACATCGGTTTTGGCCTGCCGCTGCTGTTGACCTCAGTCGGGTTAGGCGGCTCGCAGATCATTCTCGCTGTGATGGCGATGCTGGCGGCAACCGCCGCAGTCACTCGGGCGCTAAGGCTACGACAAGACAGTCACCGGCAGAACTGATTCAGGCCGCGACGACTTTTCGTGGGCGCACACCGGCAACTGGAATGGGGGCGTTGCCTACCACGCTCAACCCGGCGAGGCGCCGCCACGAGCGGATGGCGTTGCGGGTCACCTCCAAGATCCGGGCAGCTCCGGCTTCGCCGTTTGCCAGCCGGTGCGCGCGCAGCGCGTTGCCGGTCACCGCATCGAGAGTGTCCCAGTCATCGGTCTCGATGAGAGAGGTCGACTGAGACGCGGCCCGGACGGCGTACAGTTCCGCGCCTTCTGAGGTCTCACAGGCTGCGCGGGCGGCCCGAGCTGCGCCGTCCCAGTTGACGATTGACGGCACGTCGCCAGGCACGAATGTGCGGTGTAGCTCCGCGATGTCGGTGATCGCATTTGCGGCCGCGTCGTGCGCGTAGCGGGCGACGCCCCACGGCGGGCTGATCAGCAGTTTGGTCACCCAGATGTGCATGACCGTGTCGGCGACGTCGGCGGTCCCGACGGTCAACCACCCGAGGTCGAGCACCAGCAGACTGTTCTCCGGCGACAAGTAGCCGTCGGGACCGGCCAGTAGGTCGTTGCATAGCTGCACGAACGACGCCAATGGGCGCGCGGAGGTGGCTGGAAAGTCGGTGATCTGCTCGTCACCGTTGATGTAGGAGATCACGTTCATGGCGCACCCTTTACCCGATCCGGGCTGGTGCGATCCCCTCGCCAGTCGCAACGGTTTGGTGATGCGGTCGAGGTCCATTTGAGTTGCTTCCTAAGGGTTTTCGCGCTTAGCGGCCCAATGTCGGAGACGGCTATCGTATGACAAGTGCGCTCGTCAGCAGACGCGACACGACGGAGGCCATTCGCTTGAAATTAGAAAACGTAAGGGAATTTACAACTCATCTGAGAAATCGGCGGTGATCCAGCGGTCGGGGCGGATGGTGAACAACACAGTGGGTCGGTCCTCCATGCTGCGGACGAACGCTCGGCCACCTTCTTCGCCGAGGTAGCGGATAGCGATGGCTTCTCGCACCTCCACCGGCGTGGGCGTGGTGTCGACGACGGTGCCCTCCACGACCACATATTGGTACGGCGGTTCCTCGTTCTGGACGACGAGCGTCACCGCGCCCGCCTGCTCGATGAGCTTGGACTTGCGTGCGCCCTCGCCGGTGTTGATCCGAATGTCCCCGCCAGGGGTGTAGTCGTACCAGATCGGGACACTGGCCGGCGGGCGGCCTTCGGCAGCCACTGACAGCACGGCGACATGCTTAGCGGCGAGGAATTCTTGACGTTCGGTCTCGGAGAAAGCTTTCATACGCGCCTCAACGCCTCGGTCGTGCGAAGCTATTCCACGGCGAGGATCAGCTTGCCGGTGTTTTCGCCGCGGAACAGCTTGAGCAGGGTGTCGGGAAAGTCGCCGACACCGCCGTGTTCGATCTGTTCATGTGATCGCAGCTCGCCGCTGTCGAGCCAGTTCGCCAGTTCCGCAACGCCTTCCGGGTAGCGCTCGGCGTAGTCGAAGATGACGAATCCCGTCATGGATGCCCGTGCTACCAACAACTGCATGTAGTTGGCCGGCCCCCGCGGGGCGTCGTTGTACTGGGACACCGCACCGCAGAGCACGATGCGCGCTCCGTGCGCGAGTCGGTTGAGTGCGGCTTCCAGCGTTGCACCGCCGACATTGTCGAAATACACGTCGACACCGTCGGGCGCGTGGGTCTTGAGCTCTCTACGCAGGTCAGCGGCCTTGTAGTCGATCGCGGCGTCGAATCCGACCTCGTCGACCAGCCAGCGGCATTTGTCTTCGCCGCCGGCGATGCCGACAGCGCGGCAACCCTTGATCCGCGCAATCTGTCCCACGATGCTGCCCACCGACCCGGCCGCGCCGGAGACCAGGACGGTTTGGCCCGGTCCGGGCCGGCCGACATCGAGCAGGCCGAAGTACGCGGTCAGCCCGCTGATGCCGAGGGCACCCAGATACGTCGTTGCCGGCGCTAACGTGGTGTCGAGTTTGTTGACCTCGGCGCCGTCGGACAGCGCATAACGCTGAACGCCCAATATCCCGGACACGTCGTCGCCGACCGCGAACCCCGGGTGCCGTGATTCGACCACATGCCCGATCCCGAGCGCCCGCATCACCTCACCGATCTCTACCGGCGGCACGTAGCTGCGGCCCGCGTTCATCCACGTGCGCATGGCCGGGTCGATCGACAGGTAGTCGACCTGTACGACGAATTCTCCTTCGGTTGCAACCGGTTTGGGCTCTTCGACAATCGACCAATCGGTCGCCTTGGGCATGTCGACCGGGCGTGCGGCCAGCCGGCACTGGGTGTTGACAGCGTTCACGAGGCAGCCTCCTGGGCTGGTGAGTTGTTTCGACAGATCTGTGCGGCGCAGCTGAACGCCGTTCGGCCGCCGGGGTCCTCGGCGGTCACAGGTATCACCGCGACAGTGTCGGCACCGGCCTGCAGATAGGTCCGGATGCGGTCTACGACCTGATCCGGTGTGCCCAATGCGGCCAGTTGCTGGGCCAATTCGAGCGGAGTCGCCGCGGCCAGGTCCGCCCGTCGCGCACCCGCGCGGGCCCGCTCGACGAGTTCGGCGAATCCGAGCTCGCACAACATCTCTCCGTAGCCGGGTGGGGCCAGGTAGACCGCGAGCTGACCGGCCAGCTGCCGCAGCGCCGCCTCACCGGGCCGCACCGCGACCGGTAGCCACACCGTCACGTGCGGCGGCGTGCGACCTGACGCGACGGCGTCGTGCTCGACCTGTTGGCGCACCTGCGAAACCCTTTGCGGTGAAGCCAGATTGAGCACTACCTCGTCGGCGATCTCGGCCGCCAGCCGCATCATCGTCGGACCGAACGCGCCGACGCCGATCCGGCTCCGCGGCAACGGGTTACGCAGCCGAAAGCCATGACTATTGACATACCGACCGTCGTAGTCGCCGCGCTCCCCGCTCAGCATCGGCCGTAGACACTCGATGGTCTCCCGCATCCGCGCCGCACTGTGCGACCAGTCCCGGTCGTGCCAGCCCGCCACGATGAACGGGCTGGAGGCGCCCAGCGCGACGTCGATCTCGCAGCCAGTTAGCGCCGCAACCGAACTCGCCCCCAACGCGATCGAGACCGGGGTGCGTACGCTGACCGGCAGGGGGCCGACTCGCAGGCCCAAACTCGGTACGCGAGCGCCTATGGCGGTGGCCAACGCGAACGCGTCGAACGTCGCCATCTCGCCGATCCACAGCCCATGCAGACCCGCGGCGCCAGCGGCCTCGGCGATTTCGAGTGCCTCCAAGTCGGGACGGTCCAGCCAGAGCGGCAGCACCGCTTCGATCGACGACCTCACAGCATGGCCGCCTCGGTGGTTTGGCCCAGCAGGATTCGGCCCGGCAACTCGCGTGATGCCTCGTTCACCTGGAAGTGCGCGGTAGCCGTGAACGCGTCCCGCAAGCGTCGTTGCAGCGGTGCGCCATCGTAGATCGCGCTGCCCCCGGCGAGGTCGTACATCGTGCGGACCACATCGGCCGAGACGCGTGCCCCATGGGTTGCCGCGAGGCGTAACTGGGTCCGCGCCTCCAACGGCACCGCGCGCCCCTCTTGACTCGCCTGCCATGCGGCGTCGATGGTTTGGTAGTAACCGGCTCGGGCGGCTTCCAGTGCCGACTCGGCCGTGGCGACCGCCACCTGGATGGTGGATCGCTCGGCAAGCGTGCGACTGGCTGCCACACCTTTTTTGGTCGAGGCGAGTTCGACGAAGTTGTCGATCGCCGCGCGCGCGTTGCCCATCGCGGCCGCGGTGATGCAGGCCGCGAAAAACCCGAATGGGGGAAATCGGTACAACGGACGGTCGATTACCGGACCGTCGAATATCGACAGGACCCGATTGTCGGGGACGAATACCTCTTCGGCGACGGTGTCGTGACTACCGGTGCCGCGCAGGCCGAGAGTGTGCCAGGTGTCCAGGATCTGCAGCTGCTCGGTGGGCAGCGCCACCACCGCCGGGCGGTCCTCGAGTACGCAGCCCGCGAACAGCACGTCGGCGTGGGTGATACCGCTACAGAACGCCCAGCGCCCCGACACCACAACACCACCGGGCACCCGCCGGGCCTTGCCTTGCGGTGCCCAAACACCCGCGGCCAGCCCGCGACCGTTGCCGAACAGTTCGTCACGGCTCACCGGTGGCAGGTAGGCGACCAGCAGAGTGCTGGTGATCCCGATCGAGACGCACCAGCCGGCCGACGCGTCGCCGCGTGCCACCTCCTCGGCGCACCGCAAAGCGGTTTCAGCGGGCAGCTCCAGAGCGCCGACCTCCAGCGGCGCACCGGCCCGCAATAAGCCCGAAACTCGCAGCGCCTCAACTAGTTCGGTGGGCAACCTGCGAGCAGAGTCGATGTCATCTGCCATGCCGCGGGCCAGTTCCGCGATCTCGCGCGCCTGCGAAAATACGGGCATGGTGGCGACCTCGATATCCATACGTCCTCGCTTTGCACAGACTGGGTGACTGATTCAGTCACGTTAGCACTACCGGTTTAGTTTTTGAACCGGTACATTAGTTGAACCATGGATTATCCGGACCTGTCACATCGCTTCGACGGCGATTCCGTTGCGCGCGCCCTGGAGATCGTGGGCGAGCGATGGACCCTGTTGATCCTGCGCGAGGCTTTCTTCGGGGTTCGCCGTTTCGGTCAGTTGGCGCGCAACCTACAGCTTCCGCGTCCCACATTGTCCGCACGTCTGCGCACCCTGGTCGACAAGGGACTGCTGGAAAAAGTGCCCTACGCGCGCGACCCCGACCGGCACGAGTACCGGCTGACCGATTCCGGCCGCGATCTGTTCGCGGCGATCGTGGTCCTGATGCAGTGGGGCGACCATCACCTGCCAAATCTCCAGGGTCCGCCGATCGTGCTGCATCACCAACCGTGCGATCAGACCGCCGAACCGGTTCTGGTGTGCGCACACTGCGGGCAGGAGATCACCGCGCACAACGTCACGCCGGAGCCCGGACCCGGCTTTGTCAATGTCTCAGCTAACCCGAAAGACGGGGTACTGATCGACGATTCGCTCGAAGTCGTCCAACGGCGCGCGACGATCGATCGTAAAAAACGGGCGCGCACCCGGCGCTAGCTCGAGATATCGGTGCAAGATCGCGGCGCGCTTGTCGGACAGGTCTTCCACCAACGTCACCTCTTCGCGCCGACCGCGCACCAAAACGCCATGGTTATCTGCGCGCAGGTTGCGCACCCAGTTAGCCTTCTGGCCGAGCATAGAGACCAGGTATCGCTCTCCCTGGTAGTCGGCGACGACCACCGGGAAGGAAACGATCCGTCCCGATTTGTGGCCTCGGACCTCGAGCGTGGCAGCCCCGTTGGGCCCCATACCCTTGGCAAAAGACAAGGCGCCCAAACGGTTTGCGACGCGGGCCGACCGTCCGGGACGACCTTTGCGATATTGCCATCGTTGAAAAGCGCTTACCAGGCGGCCCAGCATGCATTCACACTACTGCGGCCCGGCCGCTCCTACATCTGCGCCCAAACGATTTTCGTCTGTAAGTAGGTCTCGATGCCGGCCTTGCCCGACTCGTAGCCCCAGCCCGACTGCTTGTAGCCACCGAACGGCATGGAGTGGTCGAACTGCATCTGGCAGTTCAGCCCCACGGTTCCGGCCTTGAGCTTCTTGGCCATCCGGTGTGCGCGACCGAGATCGCTGGTCCACGTTGTGGCCGCCAGCCCGTAGGTGCTGCTGTTGGCCAGCGCGACGGCCTCGTCCTCGTCGTCGAACGGCAGGATCGTGACGACCGGACCGAAGATCTCCTCCCGGAACAGCCGGCTCGAATCGGGGTCGACGTTGGTGACCACCGTGGGGTGCACGAAGTAACCCTTGCGGTCGAGCCGGTGCCCCCCGGTGACCAACTCGGCGCCGTCAGACTTGCCCTGATCGAGGTAACCCAGCACGCGGCTGAGCTGCTTCTGGCTGATCAGCGGACCGACCATGGCGCCTTCGTCGCTGGGTCCGCCCAACTGCATGACGTTGGCCATGTTCGCGATTCCTTCGACGACCCGCTCGTATACTCCGCGCTGCACCAGAATGCGAGAGCCGCACACACAGGCCTGTCCCGAATGGATGAAAGTGCCGAACGAGGCCATCGGGATGGCCAGGTCGAGATTGGCGTCGTCGAAGATCACCACTGGTGACTTGCCGCCGAGTTCGAGGGTGACCTTGTTGAGGTTGCTGTCGGCGGCGGCGTGCACGATCGCCCGACCGACTTCGGTCGAACCGGTGAAGGCGACCTTCTCCACATCGGGATGCGCGGTGATCGCCGCACCAGCGGTGTGCCCGAAACCGTTCACCAAGTTGACGACGCCCTCGGGTACTCCGGCCTCAGCCAGGATGCGGTCCAGCACCAGGGCCGAAAGTGGCGTCTCCTCAGCGGGTTTGACGACGCTACTGCAGCCGGCCGCAAGCGACGGCGCCAGCTTGGCGCAGAAATTGAAGACCGGACCGTTCCACGGGAAGATCAAGCCGACCACACCGTAGGGCTCACGCAGCGTGTAGGTGTGCATGTGCGAGTCGACGCCGGTCAGACCGCCGGTGTTGACGTCACGCGCGATGCCGTCAATCTTGGTGCACCAGCCGGCGTAGTAACGGAACCACTCCGACCCGACCTTGGTGATGATCTGCGCCTGCGCCGGCGGGATACCGGCGTTGAGCGATTCGAGTTCGGCGAGGATCTCGGCGTTCTCGTCGATCAGATCTGCGACCCGCCACAGGACCTTGGCCCTGTCGTAGTCAGGCATGCCGGACCACACGCCGGACTCGGCGGTTTCCTTGGCGCGGGCGACTGCGTCGTTGATGGCTTCGGGACCGCAATCGGTGAATTCGGTGATCTGCTCTTCGGTGGCGGGGTCGATGATCGGAATCACCTCACCGGTACCGGGTCGCTTACGGATGTCGTCCAGTACGTCCTGCACCGTCATGGCGGGCGGGTCCCTTCGCTTCGTCGCGACTCTATATCTGTAGAGATACCGCCACGAGTGTAGCCCCAAGACCCGCGGGGTGCATGACCTAGGTCACACGCAATGGATCTGGCCTATCGCCAGGCGAAAACCGGTTGCTCGAGTTCGTCGACCGGATCGCGGCGCCCCTCCAGGCCAAGCCAGCGCAGCTGCAGCAGCACAGCACCGGTCGGCGCGTGAATGAGGTCGTTTCCCAGCGGTATTTGCACGACCGGCCGTCGGCTTTCTGGGATGGTGATGAACCTCGGCGAGTCCGCGCGCTGCAGTTGGTGCAGCCCCACCCGGTAGACCGCCACGACCTCGTCGGGCGCGGGTTGAGGGTCGAGTCGTCCGCCGCCCCAGAGCACCACCGGGGTGATGACGTATCCGGACCGGGTCGGGTAGTCGTCGAGCAGACCCAACACTGCCGGGGCGGCAAGTTTGATGCCGACCTCCTCGTCCAGCTCCCGAAGTGCCGCATCGACCACATCCTCCCCCGGGTCCAGTCGACCACCCGGAAGAGCCCACTGCGCTGGATGGGAGTTGAGACGGGATGTCCTGCGGCACAACAGGAATGCTGCCCCGCCCGATACGTCGACCATGCGGCCGTCGAGGCCGGCCTCCGGCATCGGGCGTCCCGCTATCCAGTCGTCCACCGGCGCCGGATCGATCCGGTCCTCCCCGACCTCCGACTCGACGAGCACCACCGCCACGGCCGCGTGCCGCTTCGTCGGGTCGGCTACAACGCGGCGATCATGACCGGCCAGATGGCCCCTGATCCTCTCGCGCAGCGCCTCGTCATAGGGGACGGTCATCACCCGAGCCTAAGCCGATGGCC
>DASXJI010000543.1:0-3939 GCA_036497495.1 Mycobacterium sp. | reverse complement strand
CGAACGATCTGTATAACGCACTTCGGTCAATTCGGCTACGCGGGTGACTTCTCGCAGGTGAATTGACAGACGTCGGTGTAGCCCTCACGGAACAGGTCGGCACAACCGGCCAAGTATTTCAGGAACCGCTCGTAGATCTCCTCGGACGTGATCGCGATGGCCTCGTCCTTCTTCGATTCCAGATTGCTTGCCCAGGTGTCCAGCGTGCGGGCGTAATGCGGGCGCAGAAACTGCTTCCTGGTCACCGTGTACCCCGCCTTCGTCGCACTGTCTTCGACCTGTGCGGCCAGCGGTAGACGACCGCCGGGATAGATCTCGTCCATGATGAATTTGATGAACCGCACTCGCGACATCGTCAAGGGCAGCTGCCGCTCTTTAATCTCCGCATCGCTTGGAATGATAATCGTGTGCAGCATCATCACGCCGTCATCGGGCATCAAATTGAGCGTCTTTTTGAAGTAGTCGTCGTATTTGTTGAAGCCGAAGTGTTCGAAAGCGCCAATTGACACCACCCGGTCGACCGGCTCGTCGAAGTCTTCCCACGGCTGCAGACGGACTTCCATGTGGCGTTTGCTGGTCGAGTTCGCGAACCAGTGATGCTCAATGTGCTGCTTCTGGTTCTCCGACAGCGTGAGTCCGATGACGTTGACGTCGTACTTTTCCACTGCCCGCATGATGGTGGAACCCCAGCCGCAGCCAATGTCGAGCAGCGTCATCCCGGGCTTCAGGCCGAGCTTGCCGAGGGACAGGTCGACCTTGGCCCGCTGCGCCTGCTCGAGTGTGTAGTCGTCCTTCTCGAAGTAGGCACAGCTGTACGTCTGGGACGGGTCCTGCCAGAGCCGGAAGAACTCATTGGAGATGTCGTAGTGAAACTGGACTTCCTTCTTGTCCGAGCCGCGAGTTTGCGAGGCGGACTTGGACAGCCACTTGGATTGGGCACTTGGCGTTGCGCTAGAGGTATCTGACACCGTTAGTCCTGAATCGGAATGAGTTATTACAAGGGACTGCGCCAGTCTGCTCGACGCCGGGGTTGAGATTACGCCCCACCCCGAGGAGCAAGAGTAACCGCTGACGCAAGTCTAATGCTGACGACATCAATATCGCGCGAAGGCCAACGCCACGTTATAGCCCCCGAAGGCGAACGAGTTGCTCACCGCGTACCGGTAGTCGCCCGGTCGTGGCTCACCGCTCACGACGTCCAGGTCCACTTCCGGGTCGAGATTTCGCAGGTTCAGTGTCGGCGGAATGACGCCGTCCCGCAGTGCCAGCACGGTCAGTATGGCCTCCACCGCCCCGACTGCGCCGAACGAGTGGCCGAGCGCCGCCTTGGGGGCGTAGACCGCGGGCGCATGCGCGCCCAACGCTCGGCGGATTGCGTTCGCTTCCGCGCGGTCTCCGGAAACGGTACCGGTGGCGTGGGCGTTGACATGGTCGATGTCGCCCGAGGTGAGACCGGCAAGCTGGATCGCCTGCGTCATCGCACGGCCGGCCTGCTCACCGCTGGGGTCGGCCAGCACGGGCTGGTAGCCGTCTGAGGTTAGGCCGGCGCCCATAAGTCGGCCAATGATGTTGGCGCCGCGGGCTTTTGCATGCTCCTCGGTTTCGATGGTCATCATCGCGCCCGCTTCGCCGAACACAAAGCCGTCACGATCCTTGTCGAACGGGCGGCATGCGCCGGCCGGATCCTCGTTGTTGGTCGACAACAGATCCTGCTGGGCGAACGCCGCAATGGGAATTGCCTCGATCTTGGTTTCGACACCACCGCAGATCGCCATGTCAGCTTCCCCGAGCACGATGTTGCGCCACGCCAGCGCAATTGCTTGGGCACCGGAGGCACAGGCAGACACCGGCGTGAATATCCCCGCTCTCGCGCCGCGTTCCAGCCCGACCGCCGCGGCGGCGGCGTTGGGCATGGCCTGCTGCACACCCAACGGGGAAATCGCTCGGATACCTCGTACGCGGATGTCGTCGTTGACCCGGACGAACTCCTCGGTCGAACCCATCCCGGTGCCGATGGACACCATCAGCCGGTTGGTGTCCACGTCGGGCGAGCCGGCGTCGGCCCACACTCGGCGACCGACCACCGTCGAGATTTTCTGCAGGTACAGAAATCGGCGCAGCTCGACCCTGGTCAGCTGCTCGTCGAAATCCTCCAGCAGATGCCCACCGATACGCACCGGCATCGCGAATTGGTCAATGAATTCGTCGTCGAGCCAACGGATCCCGCTCTGGCCGTCCAGCAAGCCCTTCCAGGTGGCCTGAACATCCGTGCCGAGCGCGGTCGTCATCGCCGCGCCGGTGACGACGACGCTCGTCAATCCACTTCCAGTCGCCAACTCCGCCATAGCGTTCATAGCGTCGCCGTTCCTTACTCGCTACGAACCCAGTCAGCATGACCAGGATGAAACCAGGGTAAACCTGGCCGGAACGGCGTACTAGTCGACAAACTCAGGCGGCAGAGCCTCAGTACGCGTAGAAACCTTTGCCCGATTTCTTGCCGAGCTGACCGGCCTCGACCATGCGTTGCAGCAGCGGCGGCGGGGCGTAGTGCGCGTCCTTGAGCTCGTCGTACATCGCGTCGGCGATCAACTTCATGGTGTCCAGACCGATCAGGTCGGAAAGCCGCAACGGGCCCATCGGATGCGACAGCCCGGCGACGATCGCGGTGTCGACGTCTTCCACCGACGCGACACCCGACTCGACCATGCGGATGGCCGACAGTAGGTAGGGCACCAGCAACGCGTTGACAACGAAGCCGGAGCGATCGCCGCAGCGCACCACCGTCTTGCCGAGCACCTCGCTCGCGAAGTGTTCAACGCGCGCCACGGCCTCGTCTGCGGTGACCAGCGTGCTGATCAACTCGACGAGCGGTAGCACCGGAACCGGATTGAAGAAGTGCAGACCGAGCACGCGACCCGGATTCTTGGTCGCTGCAGCGATTTTCATGATAGGGATGCTCGAGGTGTTGGAGGCGAGCACGGCGTCCGGGTCGGTGATGACCTCGTCGAGTTCAGCGAAGACCTTCGCCTTGACGGACTCGTTCTCGACGATCGCCTCGATGGTCAGTTGACGGTCGGCGAGCTCGGACAGCTTGGTAGTGTAGCGCAGCCGCGCCAGCGTCGCGTCGCGCTCGTCGGCGGGCAGCTTGCCCTTGCTGACGGCCCGCTCCAGCGACGCCTCGATCCGGGCCTTGCCCGCGCCGGCCAGCTCCTCGGTGGGCTCGAAGACCACGACGTCGGCACCGGCCTTTGCCGATACCTCGGCGATGCCCGCGCCCATCTGCCCGGCACCGACCACGCCGACGCGCTCAATCGCATTGCTCACTGTCGAAGATGTCCTCTCGATATGCGTCAGGCCCCGCCCAGGGTTTCCGGGCGGGGCCTGCGCTGTCAAGCCGATCGCTTTTGGCTACGGCCTGGTCTTCGCCGACTGTGTAGCTTGCTGCGGCTGATCGAAACGTATCGGTGACAGAACCTGCACAGTCGACGCGCACCTCAGTGGAACTGACCCTCTTCGGTCGAGCCCGCGAGCGCGGTGGTCGACGACGTCGGGTCCACGGTGGTCGCGATCCGGTCGAAGTAACCGGCGCCGACCTCGCGCTGGTGCTTGGTGGCGGTGTAACCGCGCTCCTCAGCGGCGAACTCGCGCTCCTGCAGCTCGACGTAGGCGCTCATCTGGTTGCGGGCGTAGCCGTAGGCCAGGTCGAACATCGAGTAGTTGAGCGCGTGGAAGCCGGCCAGCGTGATGAACTGGAACTTGAAGCCCATCGCGCCGAGCTCCTTCTGGAACCGAGCGATCGTCGAGTCGTCCAGGTGCTTGCGCCAGTTGAACGACGGCGAGCAGTTGTACGCCAGCAGCTGGTCAGGGAACTCGGCCTTGACGGCCTCGGCGAACGCGCGGGCGACCTCGAGGTCGGGCTTGGAGGTCTCCATCCACAGC
>DASXJI010000542.1:0-2050 GCA_036497495.1 Mycobacterium sp. | reverse complement strand
AGAAATCGATCACGAGCTCATCGATGCCGACGACATCGGCGCGCTCAAAAGCCAGCTCCTCGACTCGGGCCTGTCGGTATCGCAGCTCGTCTTCACGGCGTGGGCGTCGGCCTCGACGTTCCGCAACAGCGACAAGCGCGGCGGAGCAAACGGGGCGCGCATCCGTCTCGAACCGCAGCGGAGCTGGGCGGTCAACGAGCCCGAGACGCTCGTGCCCGCGCTAGGGACGCTCCAGCGAATCCAGCAGCGCTTCAACGACTCCCAGCGGGGAGGCAAGAAGATCTCGCTGGCCGATCTGATCGTGCTCGGTGGGTGCGCCGCGATCGAACAGGCTGCCGCCACGGCCGGTCATGACATCGAGGTCCCGTTTCGGCCGGGACGTACGGACGCAACGCAGGAGTGGACCGACGTCGATTGGTTCGCCTCGCTCGAGCCGACCGCGGACGCATTCCGCAACTACGTCGACGTCGGGACAGGGCTGCCGGCGGAACACCTGCTCGTCGACCGCGCAAGCCAACTGACTTTGAGCGCTCGCGAGATGACAGTGCTGCTCGGCGGCCTGCGTGTGCTCGGCGCCAACCACGGCCAATCTGCGTTGGGCGTTTTCACCTCGACACCGGGTTCGCTGACGAACGACTTCTTCATCAACCTCCTCGATACGGGAACCGAATGGGTACCGGGGACGGACATCGCGAAGACGACGACCTACGAGGGCCGCGACCGGCGCACCGGCGAGGTCAAGTGGACTGCCAGTCGCGTCGACCTTGCTTTCGGGGCCGACTCCGAACTCCGTGCACTCTCGGAGGCCTACGCGAGCCAGGACGCTGAAGAGAAGTTCGTATGCGCATTCGCGTCCGCGTGGGACAAGGTCATGAATCTCGATTTGTTCGACCATTCCTGATCCGTCTCGGGCGTGGATCAGTACGAGCGGTACTTCCCTGCGTGCGAACGGCACGGTGTGACGGTCCGACGGTCGCGCCTGTACGCAGGGTTTGGGCCGGAATAAAGTACGCAGTGTTGCAGGCTCGAGCTACCCGCTCGGTCGGCAATTGGCCGCTGAGCCATGGCATTTCGCTGTCAGAACCGACCAGCGGAGTGTATGCGCGACGATTTTCGCACACCTAAGTAGAAGGTCCCACCGACAAGGAGGTCAGATCCAATGACGATGGCTCAAGAACGGCGCGACTTACTGCATGAGCTCGGCTTGGACATACAGAACCACGGAGCCCTTGGTCGGGTTCTGTGCACGGGATCCATCGCTGAGGCCACCGAACGGGCCGACGGCACGATGGAGGCGACGATCCGGATCAAGGAGGACGACCTCTGCTGGGATCCCGCGATTCTGGTCATGCCGCACGGCGGTTTCATCGAACTGACGGTCATCAACGACGACAAGAACACACACGCGGCACTCTTTCCGAGCAACGGCGACCGGAAGTTCCTCTGGCTGCTCAACCACTCGAAGGGCAAGGCGAACCTGCACCTCGACGGCCCAGGCTACTACTGGTACAGCTCGCCAGGCGGCAACGACGAAGGTCGGGGATTGACCGCCGCCATCGTCGTGCTCGGCGAGGTGCCGCCGGAGGCCCGTCTCGACCGTCCCGATCAGCCGCGTCCGTAGGAAGGAAACAAGATGACCATCGAATACGTGGACGCCGGCGAGGCGATCGACCAGTCAGCGCTGAGCCCCATTCCCGGAATCGCCCCGGCGGTGACAACCAACGTCGACTACGAGCGCCTCCTCAATGCTCGTTCGGAGTCGCATAACTGGCTCACCTACTACGGCGCCTATGACGGCCAGCGGTACAGCCTGCTGGACCAGATCAACACCGAGAACGTCAAGCGCATCGGCCCGGCCTGGATGTTCCAGGCCGGCGCCTCCGGTCACATGGCGGGTTCTTCGACCTACGCGTTCGAGGCGTGCCCGCTTGTCGTGGACGGCGTCATGTACGTCACCGGCTGGGACGGCTGGTTCTGGGCGCTCGACGCGAAGACGGGCCAGCAGCTCTGGCGCTACAAGCACGCAACGCCCTTCGATGTCTCGCTCTGC
>DASXJI010000541.1:0-11308 GCA_036497495.1 Mycobacterium sp. | reverse complement strand
CGGCCAGGCTGATCGACCACATCGACGCATCCTCCGGCCGGAAGTTCTGGCGCCCGTCGAACACGGCTTCGGACCCGTCCACACGCACCGAGGAGAGCGTGTATCGGACCTGACGGGACTCCCAATCCGAACCGATCCTGGTCGCCACCCGATCGAGCAGCAGCACGGGAGCGCTGAGCTCGTCACCGACCAGGCGCACGTCGTTGCTGCCGTAGGACATGCGCAGATCGTGAACGCGTGATACCGGCACCGGATGGTTGGCCAGGTCGAAGAAACGCAGCTGTACCGGACGCCGCACGTCGAGTGCAGCCACGAGTCGCCGTTCACCCGGACGCCTGGGGGGCAGCTTGTTGACGCGCAGTGCGGAGACGTTCAGTCCACCGCCGGCCTGTGAGGTCGCCAACTTCAACCTGTCCTTGACGTTGTTGAGATCGGTGACGGGAGCGGACGCGGTGCCGTCCGCACCGGTCGTGATCGTTGCCCCGTCCAGGGTGAAAAGCACGCCGGGTGTGCTCGGCACCGTTCTGATCTCGACGACGCCGTGCACCGGCTCCAGGCTCAGCGGCCATTGGCGATGGACGTACGGATCGAAGCGGGCGTTCTTCGTGGTCAGTGAGACGCCGGGCCCGGACACGACACGATCGACGGACCAAGTCACCGGTATCGGCGCGAGAACTCCATGCACCAGTCGCGTCTGGCGCGAGAGCAAAGTCAAGCGGCTGGTCTTTTGCGGGTCGACCGTGACAATCTGGCCGGCGATCGAGTGGAGCCGAAGCGCCGAAATCGATGTCGCTGGCACGTCCGTCCCGCCTTGGCTGATCGACAGGGACACCGGGCTGGCGATGTTGAGGCCGACGTTGAGGTG
This sequence comes from Mycobacterium sp., assembly GCA_036497495.1. Lineage (GTDB taxonomy): Bacteria > Actinomycetota > Actinomycetes > Mycobacteriales > Mycobacteriaceae > Mycobacterium. The sequence continues at coordinate 10,443 of DASXJI010000541.1, read as the reverse complement.
GCTCTGACGCGACGCGTGCTGGGCCGATACGATCTTGCTCACCGTCGCTCGCGACCCGTCGCTGAGCGAACCATTGACCAGATGCACCCGTCCGGCCACGCCGTTGAGGTTGGCGAGGTTCACCGAGACGGCGCCGTCATGGCCGGTGGTCAACGAGAAGCCGTCGACGCCGAAACGTACGTCCGCTGTTGCCGGCACGGTGGTGATGTAGAGCGTGCCGCTCGTGTCGGCCTGAGCATTGTCGAGGTAGCTGGTCATGACGACGAGCAGCGCAACGGCCGCCGTGACGAGGAGCCGGACCAGGTAGCGGCGGATCATGCGGGCCTCCCCTGCGCGCGAGCATCGCGTCGGGCCAGCAGATACACGCTGGCGGCGATCGCGACAGCGGCAAACAGTGCTGCGCCGTACCCGAGGTACAGCGTCGCGCGGACTGGCTGGATGACGTTGCGATCGTTCGGGACCCCGACCAGACTTGCCTGTCTGGGCGCCCCGGCGACGGTCAGCACCTTGGCCGGATTAGCCGCGTCGCGATCGCGGCTCGCCAGCGATGGCAGGCCGAACGTTGCCTCGACGAGTTTCAGCGCCGACGCGGCGTCGTACGTGTCGTGATCGACCGTCCCGGCATCGGCGAACGGACTGACCAGGATCGCCGGTACCCGTAGGCCCACCGTGGCGCCGTCGAGGCGAGGCGGTTGCACATGGTCGTACCAGCCGCCCGAGCTGTCATACTGCAGCAGAAACGCCGAGTTGGACCACGCCTCGCTGGCCAGCAGCGCGTTCAACACCGCGCGGGTCAGTTTTTGGCCCTTGGTCGGGCTCCGTGGCGCCTGCTCAGTGCTCGACGTGCTGACGACGTAGGAAACAGCCGGAAGTCGATTCGTGGCGAGATCCTTGTAGTACTGCTTCAGATCGACGACGTGCGACATCAGCGCCGGGTTGCTCGTGTATCGATGCATCGCGAGAATCGGGACGCGGACCACCTGGCCGCCGAGTCGCTGCTTGGTGGCGGCCGTCGCGATCGTCAGCGCCGGCTCGTAGTTCTGCACGTAGATCCGCCATGAGACGCCGGCCGCCGACAACCGGTCGAAGATCACCTGGTCGTCGGCCCAGCCGTGTACGGGTATTGCCTGCGGATCACCTGGCGGGACGGCCGTTATCCCGAACAGACGGTTCGCCACCGTGCCGCCCGGCACTCCGCTGAACCAGTGATCGAAGACCACGCCGCGCGAGGCGATGTCGCCGAGCAACGGCACACTCGACGGTCGGTAGTAACCCATCGCCGCCGCACCGTCTGACCTGCGCGTCTTCTGTGCCACGACAAAGCCGTTCATCCCGCCACGGTGCACCGATTGCCGCTGCGCCAACGCCGTCGTACGGAGCGGTATACGTGCCGTGGATGCGCGAATCGCCTGTGGTCGCACGCAGGCCGGCTGGGCGAGGGTGCTCCGGATCTGGCAGCCGTTGGCCGGGATACCGTCGACTCCGGAACGCGCGCCGAGCAAGTTGTCGAAACTGCGCCCGCCTTGCGTCATGAGAACCAGGTGGTGCACCGAACTCAGCCGCGACGGAGGCGCTGCGGACGCCGTCGCGGGCAGGCCGAGAGCGCAGGCACTGGCGGCGGCGAAAGCAGTCGCGATTACGGCACGAGCGCGGATCACGGGGACACCTCATAGATCACTACTGCCGGATGGCCGGGGGACGACCCGGGTTGTTCATGAATCGCGTAGCCGCCGAAACGTCTCATGAGCGTGAGAGCGGTCGCGGCGAAGTGCGGCGAGCGGGACGCCGACCACTGGTCCCACACGATGTACTGGTAGTCGCCGGCCTTCAACGCCGCGTCGGCGTTGGTGATCGGGTGATAGGTCGGGTTTCGGTGCAAGGGGTTCGGGCTCACCGACAGCCCGTCGCTCCGTCGGCCGCTGTAGTACTGGATGATGTTGGCCATCGACGGACCGATGGTCATCAGCCGAGCGCCCTGCGGGACGTGGGTATCGACCCATTGGCCGACCTCACGACCACCCGGCAAGCCGCCGGCTCCGGCCAGCCCACTCGACACCGGGTTGGCTATGCCGACGACCGCGGCGATGGCCACGCTGGCGACGGCCGCGACCGTGAGCCCGCTGAGGGCGATGCGTCGCCAACCCTTGAGCAGCACGCCGGGTAGCGGGCTCAGCGCGCGTGCGGCGAGCACGGCGACCACCGGGGCCATCGGCTCCAGATAGGAAAAACCCTTGACCGGCCAGATCTCGAAGAACATCAGCGGCGCGACTATCCACGACAGTAGGAGCGTCTCGCGCCAGGTCAGCCGACGACCGGACAGGCGGGGAACGAGTCCGAGCGCGGACAGTGCCAGCAGGCCGACTCCCATCGAGGCCCCGACCGCGGTGGCGTAGAAGGTGAATGAATGGTTCGGCTGCCGAGTCAACTGCCACAGCAGATACGATTGGCCGCCATGCGATCCGCCTGACACTGCCGTCAGGATTGGATAGGAGAAGGCCAGCATCAGTGCCACTGCCAAGCCGGCGAGCGGGAACCGCAGTGGCCGCCACAGATGGTTGACCAACGACAGGAACACGAAGGCCCCGCCGATGAATATGATCCCGGTCTCCTTGGTGAGTGCGGCCAGGCCGAGGCAGGCACCCGCGGCGACGAGCCACCGAGCGCGCGCCGGCTTGGTGCCCGCAACGGCCAAGCAGACCAGCGCGCCGGTTGCAAAGAAGGCCATAGGGCCGTCGAGCATGATCTGCCGGCTGACGACCACGTGGTACGGCATGACCGCGAGCAGCAGCGCCCCGATGGTGGCGACTCGGCGGTCGTAGAGGATCCGTCCGAGCAGGTAGACCAGGGCGACGGTCCCGACGCCGAAGAGCGCGGCGACGTAACGTCCGGGCGTATCCGGGATGCCGCGCGCATACAACCACGACATCGTGATCTGCATCAGCAGTGGATGGGCCCGCACGATCGGGAACAACGCACTGAAGTGGGGGTTGTTGGCCAGCGAGGCGGCCTGGCCCGCGTAGACCGCCTCGTCGCTGTTCAGACCAACGGCGCCGAGGTCGACGAACCGCAGGACCGCCGCGACGACGACAACCGGCAACAGCTCCCGCCTCGTACCGGCCGGCAAACTCGCACCGACGCGGCTGACGATGGACCATATCCGTAGTTTCACCCCAGTCATACCGGGGGCGGCAGGATCGGCCGGCAGCTGTTCCGGCCGGTCCTGCTCGTTATCCCGGACCGGCGTGGTGCCCAGCGACATCAGGCCGTTCCCAACCGCGTCGTCCCAAATGCGGCGTCGTCGAATGCCACACCTACTGCCTTGCCGACCTGGGCGTCACCGATCTGCATCTGACCGATCGGTGCGGCTCCGATGTCGATGGCAGAGTTGGACATTCCAGCGACGAGGGTGCCGTCCAGCCAGATCTGCACGGCGCCGGTCGGTGTGCCGACAGTGCTATCCGCTCGCACGCGCATCTCGAGCATGTGCCAGGAGTTATTGGTCAGGTTCACCGTGCTCACCGTGCTCGTCCCCAATGTGTCGTTGTGGAATCCGAGCATGCCGGCGGCCGACACGTAGGCGTAGCCGATCGAGGTGCCGTCCGACCTGCGCACGCGCAGCAGGTTTACTTGGCCGGACGGCGAGACCAGATCGAACGCCGTGCGCGTATATCCATCCGCGTAGGTCGACGGCAGGGTCCGCTTGGCGTAGTTCGCCGCGGTCCCCGATGACGCCAGAGCGGCGTGCGTCCCGGTGCGGACCGTAGTCGACTCAACGACCAGGCCGCCGTGGGACGACCATGCGCTCAGCGATCCCGACTCGAAACCGTCGGCGAAGGCCGGTGACAGTTGGGCCGGTGTCGTGATGGAGATCGGTGACGAGCCCGATGACACGTTTCCGGCCGAGTCCACCGCGGCTACCGAATATGAGTAGCTGGTGTTCGGGCTGACCGTGTCCTGAAAGCTCGTTGTCGCCGGCAACTGCTGATAGGCCGCCCCGTTGCGGAACAGGCGGTATCCGCTGATCCCATTGGTGTCCTGCGAAGCGGTCCAGGACAGATCCACCTCGACCGAACTTGGTGCTGTCGCCCTCACGTCGGTCGGCACCGACGGCGCTATTGTGTCGACCGTCCACGTGGAGGTGGCTGGTTGTGGATCGACCTGACCACCGTCGGCCGCAGCGACCGAGAACGCGTGTGTGCCGTCGGCCAACGCGGTAGTCGTCAGCGGGCTGGTGCACGGGGTTGCCGGAACATGGTCCAGGCTGCAGGCGAACGTCGCCGTGGGCGAGCTCGCGTGGAAGGCAAAGGTCGCCGTTGTCGAGTTGCTCATCGCTGGAGGTGTCTGGTCCAGGTAGGTAGCGGGAGGTGGATTGGTGGTGTAGGTCTGCACGTCGAAGGTGGCGCCCAGAGAGTTGGTCGGGGCGACCGTGACGGTCGAACCGCTAACCGTCACGCGCAGGAAGTGGAAGAACTCATCCGGCGACTTGGGTGGTTTGGCCGCGCCACACGCGTAACCCTTGAGCTTGGTTGGAGACCAGCCGAAGCCGTAGGCGTCCTTCGACGTACAAGGCGATCCGATCGGCTGTGGTGTGCCGCCGCCCCCACCAGTGGTGTAGCTGACCGGCATGCCGGGCGCCGACGGGAGGTTGCGCTCATAAACGTGCGCGTGCCCGTTGAACACCATCTGCACGCCGTTGCTCGCGAGCAGCCCCTCGAGGTTCTGCGGGCCGTCCAGGAAGGTGTCCGATGGCTGGCTCGTCTGGTCGGAGTAGAGCGGGAAATGGAAAAACGCGAACTTCAGTTGCGCCCGATGAGTGCGCAGATCGTTGACCAGCCACGTGTACTCGGGCGTGCCCGGGGTGAAGTGCGCCGCTGCGTCATCGGAGTACGTGGTTCCGGTGCCGGCGTTCGTGTCACCCCACGCCGCGTCCAACACGTAGAAGCGGGCGTTGCCGGCGCTAAACGCGTACCACTCGCTACCGTAGTTCGCCGAGCTCGTGTTGTTCACGCAGCAGTAGACATCGTTCTGATACCGCCCGCCGGATGATGTCACCGCCTGGTTCTGGGTCCACGTAGTGATGTCGGTGTGGGATGTCCCGGACAGGCCGTGATTGCCCGCGGCTGTGAAGATCGGGATGTGCGAGCCAGGAACGGTCCAGAAGGATGGCCCGAAGATCGCACTGGTATTCGCACCGACCTGGTTCAGGTCGCCGTAGTTGAGCTGGTTGCCGGTGTTGTAGCCGTTGTCGCCAACGGTCACGAGGAACCGGGCACCGCTCGAGGAGATCTGCGACATCAGGGCGGCCTGCTGCGAATTCTGGCCGTTCGCGTCGACCTGACCCCAGTCACCCATCACATCGAACGTGAATGGATGGGTCGACCCGACCGGCTCCTGGGTTGTGAACGTTGGTGTCGCCGCGCCGCCGAGCAGGTCCGTGGTGCCGAGAAAAGGCCGATAGCAATATTGCCCGGAGGCCGGAAGGTCCAGCTGAGCGGTCCACTGGGACTCGACCACTGTTCCGACGGTGATGGAACGCTTCGTCGTTGTCACCTGCGTGGTCGGCGAACAGCTGCCGCCCGTGGCGGCCCCCCACAGCACCGTGGCGGTCGAACTCGACGGGACCGTGGCGAAGTTGATCGCCACGTGTTGTCCCACAAGATCGGTCAGGTACGGCGCTCTGGTGAGCAACGTCGAGTAGCCGGTCGCCGCCGAGGCTGGCGCGTCGAACGCGACGAGGAACCCGACCGCACAGCACAGGCCTACGCCAAAGCGAAGAGCAATGCTGCGCCGATTGTCAGAAGCGCGCGATCGAATCCGCATCTCATGCCCTTTCGGTCTGGTGCGGTGGCTCGTCGAGGCTGGCCACGACAGATTCGATCGTGCTGATCGTCGGCACGAAACCGTTCACCTCGTCGGATGAGACGGTCGCCATCGAGTCGGATGTGGCGAGGCCCGGGATGTGGTCAGCCCAAGTGAAGTCGGGCGTCGCCAGCCGCCTGGCACGCACGCGCTGCATCGCCTGCACGAGAATGGCGCGTTCCCGGGCGCGGAGTTCCTCATACGGCAACCCGTCGACGACCAGTGCCGGCGCGAAGTAGCGGAACGGCGGGAAGCCGTACGCGTCGTCGGTGTTGGCGATCAGCTCGTCGATCAGCCCGTCCCGATCGATGTCAGCGAGGCTGTCGGGACCGCGCTCGATCACAAAGAGCTGTTCCACCTGCACCGACCGGGCCAACTCGCACGTGACCAGACGCTGCACGTTGTACTTGGGTGGCGGGACGACGCACTGAGTCACCGCGTTCAGGCTCATAATCGGGACGTTCATGTCGCCGAGCCGCGTCCCGATGCCACGCCCTTCCTTCGAGTGGACGCGGCTCTGGATCCGCAGGCTGCGCCACTCCCACGGGGTGAGGTCACCGGCGTTGACCGCGCGCAAAGTGTGCTGGCTGATCGTCAGCGGTTTCGGATACGACAGCGCGATGCCGTTCCCGTCGATGATCGTCATGTCGTCGGACAGGAAGCGGCCGCCGCCTTCTCGGAGCAACCTGAGCACCGTGCCGGTCTTGCCGGTATCGGTGAGCGCTGAGAGCATCATGCCGTGCCCGTTCAAGTCGAGGCACGCCGAGTGCAGCAGCATGTAGCCGCGCGACGCGAAGACGAAGCGCAGCAGAGCTTCGATGACGTTCGTGTACAGCACGTGCGGTGAACGGGCCAGCATTGGGCCAATCACGATGCGGATACGATCGCCCATCTCGACGTGGAAGTCAGACCCGCGTCGCCCGAGATGCTCCTCGTAGGACACCGCCGGGTTGACGGCGTACTGCGTGACGCGCGGCCGACGGCGTGGCCGACCCGTGCCGAACGTGCCCCGACAGACCTCGATATCGGGAACCAGGTTCTCTGAGGTGCGGAAGGACTCGAGTTCCGGCAGCGGGATCACCGAACCGATTGTCACGATGCCGTGCACGTCGTAGCGGAACTGCAGGGCCTGCGGGCGGCGCCGCACCTGCGCGTCAGCGCCGACGCGGACGTCGACGACAAGGTCGACGGGACCCGATCGGCCATCGCTCGGCCCGCCTGACTCACCGGCGCTGGCTACCTCCTGGTGATCTAGAACATCAGTCATTTCTCCCCCAAGCTTGAACAGGATGCGGTCGGAAAGCAGGAATCGGCAGACGAATGCCGCGATGAGCGTGAGAACGTTGGCGATCACGTAGTGCATGTCCGCGCCGTTGACGAGCCAGCTCAGTAACGGCAGGCGAAGCAGAAGCACGGCATTGTTGAGCACGGCGAACCCGATGAACCGGACCAACAGGCTGCGTGTCTTGCGGCCACGGAACACGTACCGATCGGTGAGGACGAAGTTCCAGATCGTCGACGCCTGGGTGGCAACGCTGGCTCCGAGCAGCAGTGGTGTGGAGAGCAGGCGCACCATCAGCCAGAGCGCGAGTGTGTTGACGGCGACGCCGCTGAGTCCGACGGCGGCAAAACCGAAGGCCTTCGCGACGCGGTCGCCGTGTCGGCCCAGCAAGGTGGCAAACCGGAGGCTGAGCAGCCGGCGAACGAAGAGCACACCTTCGCGCCAGGACGCCTTGCTCTCGCCGCTGTGTCGAGCGTCGAAGACGAACGGCACCTCGGCCAGGTAGAGCTTGCGCGAACGCGCAAGGATTTCGAGCAGGATCTTGAACCCGTTCGGTCGCAGCGCGTCCATGTCGAGGCCGGCGAGCCGAACTGCGAAGAATCCGCTCATCGGATCGGTGCACGAACCGACTCGGCGAGGGAAGAACGTGCGAGCGGCCGTGGTCGTCCCGTGTGACACCCAGCCACGGGCGGCGGAGCTGAGTCCCGATGCGCTCCCATTGCCGACGTACCGGCTCGCCACCACGACGTCGGCCGACTTCTCTTGCCCGGCGCGTACGAGTTCCGGCACGACCTCAGGTGGGTGCTGAAGATCGCCGTCCATGACGACCGCCCACTCGGCACGAGCGGCACGCAACCCGGTAAGAACAGCGGTTCCGAGTCCGCCGGCTCGATCATCAGGCGCGCGGTGCACGACCCGCACGTCGCGGTTACTCGTCAGGGCGACCGCGCGAATGCGCTCGGGCGTGGCGTCGTCGCTGTCGTCGACGAAGATGATCTCGACACGCTGCCCGTTGAGCGCATGGTCCAGGCGGTGTACCAACGGAGCAACGTTGTCAGCCTCGTTGCGTGTCGGTACGACGATCGCGACGTCTGTGGCGATGCGCGTCATGAGACCTCCCCAAAGACCGTGCGACGACACGTAGTCACGACCGCCGAAGGCACAAGCGGCCCACCCCGGGCCCTTTGGTTTCAAGGACTCGGTGGCAGGTTCTGATGTTTCGGCGACGCCTCAACACTGAGCTGCGGGCTGAAGATAAGCACCTGAACGAGGGCGCCATGTGCCAAATTCAAAACTTGCTCACGCAAACCCCGAAAGAGCATCTCGTCGTAACCGATAGCTCACCCAAGGTGCACAACGCCGTATTGGCAGCTCCAATGCCAATACGGTCGGCAAGCGCTCTCCAAGCACAGCACAAAATCGCCCGGACACCGGAGATGCGCAAAGCTCGCTGATTTCTGGCAGTGGAGCAGCCGGAACAATGTGCGGAAGTCCGCTGGTCGAACAAGAAGCTAAGAGCGACAGATCGGAATTAGGAAGAGCGCTCGGTCCCCGACCCGTCGATCGCTGTATCGATACCGATCGGGGAGCTCACCAGCGTGATGCCCGCGGCCATGATCAACCGGGTGCCTTGCTCGGTGAGCTGCTGACTGGATCCGTGTCCGCAGCCAGTGCACCGGAACTGCAAGCTGCCCACCGCGTTCGCGCGGTCGAGCACCAACTCCAGGCGCGCGTCTCTAGAGGCGACCTCAATGGGCCCGCACGCAGGGCAGTCGACGCGGATGACCTCAGTCGGCATACCACCAGTATGCCCATATCGATGGGCTTTTCCAACCCCGTACGAGCCGGCCTTCGACGCTGGCTCCAGCGTCGTGAACGCACCACATCATTCGGCACTGTTGACGCCCCCCACTTCACGCCCCCGTCCGGCCACGTTTACCAGCCGTTCAGCAGTTGTGAGAATGCTAAGAGGGGTCCATGTTGTTGCAATCGGGTTTCGGTATGGGACTCGCACCATCAAATGCATGAGACGGAACTCCTGCCGGGCCCCGGGATCCGGCGATCTGACGGAGTCAACACGCACCGAGAACGACCCCCAATCTCGTACAAATGGACGGGACGCAGACGGACAGAGCAGACACACGGGACGCAGCAGACACGCCCGCGAGTACCGGCACACACCCCCGCGCCGGCGGGCTTTCGCCTGCAGGCCTGGCCTGTCAGGCCGAGTCGATCAACTGGTGCTGAACCGCGAGGGCCGCAGCCTCGAGCCGGGAGTGCACGCCGAGCTTGGTCAACGTCGACTGGATGTGGCTTCGCGCAGTGGTCCGCGAGATTCCCAGCCGATGCGAGATCGCCTGTGTGTCGAGCCCTTCGACCAGCAGCGCCAAGCATTCGTGCTCGCGTCGGGTGAGGTACCCGGCGAGCTTGCGAGCGCGAACGGTTTCACGCGAGGGATCCAACACGCGCGGCCGTGTCAACGAGGCCTCGACCACGACCTCGCCCCGCACGACCCGATCGATGACATCGAGCAGGACGGATACGCCGCGGTTCTTCTGTACGAACCCCTCGACGCCGGCTTCGATGGCGTCATTGAGCATGTCAGGATCGGCCTCGGTAGCCAGGACGATCACCTTGCAGTCCGGAGACGAACTCTTGATCGCCTCGACCATACCGGTCGGATCGCCGCGTATGAAGCCGCTTGACGCCAGACACACATCCGGGTCGCTACGGCGCACGGAGTCGGCGAGCGCCGTCAATTCCGACGACGTCTCAGCCACCTGAAAGCCGGCCTCAACTATCAGTGGAGCCAGCGCGTCCAGGAACATCCGTTCCGGATCGCCTAACACAAGTCGCGGGCCGTGTGCCTGCGTCCCCATCCCATCCACGATGACCCGATCTCTTAGTACGGACACCGTGATCGCCTCGCCGTGCCGGGCGAGCTCACAGACCGGCCGCAGGGACGGGGGAGCTCGCGATGTCTGCGCCTGGTCACCGCAGTCCTGACGTCAGATCGAGCAAACGCCCCGGAGCCGACTGGGCGGCGATGCGCGTCATGAACCCTCCCCAAATGACCATGCGACGACACGTATTACCGACCGCCGAAGGCACAAGCGGCCCGCCCCGGCGCCCTTGGTCAAGGACCCGGTGGCAGGTTCTGATGTTTCGGCGACGCCTCAAAGCTGAGGTGCGGGCTGAAGATAAGCATGGACGAGCGCGCCATGTGCCAAATCCGGGACTTGATCACAGAAACCCCGGAAGAGCATCTCCTCGTAACCGATGGCTCACCCAAGGTGCACAAC
>DASXJI010000540.1:0-3451 GCA_036497495.1 Mycobacterium sp. | reverse complement strand
CTGAATCGCTGCCGCCCCCACAGCGGACTGGCGTGACCGAGCTGGACATGATGCGCATGGTGATTCTGGCCGAGGTGGCGGGGCGCACCGATGACCGAACGTTGTTGCAGCAGATGGTCAATGACGCACGCGACGCCTACTCCACTGGCTCATCTGTGGTACGTCGGGGAGCGGCGCATGTGCTCGCGCTGGCGGCGTGGCAGCGCAACGACGTCCACGACGCGATGCGCTGGCTGGGCGGCGACATCACGCTGTTCCAATCACCAATCTGGCCCCAGGTCTTAGATCGGGTGATCTTCAGTGCGCGGGTTGCGGCGGCCGCCGGTGATGCCGGCTTGCGCGCACGTGTCCTGCAGGCCGCCGACGTGCTCGAGCGGGAGCGGCCGGCGATCCCGTTGTTCACGGGGGTGGCCGGGTATGCCCGCGGGATACTCGAACGTGACGCGCCAGCATTGGTGGCTGCCGCCGACGTGCTTCAGTCGTCGTCGCGGCCGCTTCTTTACGCCGCGGCTGCCGAGGACGCCGGCGGTGAACTCGCGCGCACCGACCACCCTGACAAGGCGCTCGATCAGCTGAATGCCGCATTCGACACCTACCTGCACCACGAAGCGCTCGCCGATGCGCGCCGGGTGGGCCGCGAGTTGCGCCGGTTAGGTGTGGAACGTCGCATTGTTAGCCACCCGCGGGCGAAAACGGGCTGGGACAGCCTCACCGACTCCGAGCTCAAGGTTGTCAACCTGATCGCCCAGGGCGTCACCAACCGCGACGTCGCCACGCAGCTGTACCTTTCCCCCAATACGGTGAAAACCCACATCCGCAGTGCGTTCACCAAGCTGGACATCAACTCCCGCGCCCAATTGATGCAGCTCATGCGGGGATCTGATTGATCAACTCGTCGATACCGGGATCCCTTAGTTCCACCCATGCCCGGCCTTAAACATCACCCCTGGGGCGATGGTGCTGGGCTGCCCGCGCGGCGACTGTAGTAGTCGTCAACTAATTGCGTCTCACTCGAACGACGGCCGAGGCTAGGCCAGACACCGCGCTCGTGAGCACACGAGGAAAGAGTGAAAGATGATGAGTGCAACCCTTGGAATGATGGCGATGCTGCCGGTGGTGTTCGGTGTCGCCGGGTGGGCGATGGTGTCCCGATGACCGCAACCTCGCCTACCGCGGTCGCCGAATCGGCAAGTAGCACTATCGATCCCGACGCACAGGCAGGACGCGCGAACGATGGCGAACTGAGCGCAGGGTTTCAATCTGACCTGACGATTGATCAGGATGCGGTGGACGCACTCGTAACCACCGGGGAACTTGCCGCCGAATTCGACGACACTCTGGACGATTCCACGTTGTACGCCAAGTATCGTCGGCTCGCCGCCGAACAGGCGGCTTTGCGCCGAGTGGCCACGCTGGTGGCGCGCGGCGTTGAACCGTTGGAGGTATTTGGCGCGGTGGCCGACGAGATGCGCCGATGCGTGCCTGCGGACACCGCCGGATTGTGGCGCTTCGAATCGGACCGCGAGATTACCCTCGTCGCCGCCGCTGCCGATCCTGACGCGCTGACACGATGGCCGGTGGGCATGCGAAGTCCGGTGGACGGCGACACCATCGCAACGCTGGTGCAACGCACCGGCCGGCCCGCACGGATCGACAGCTACGACAACGTCGCCGGTCCGATCGCTGCTCGCGTGCGCGCGGTGGGCGTGCGCGCGGTGGTGGCTGCGCCGATCATCGTTGATGGACGCGTGTGGGGCCTGACGGCGGTCGGTTCACGGCAGCCCGACCCGATGCCGGCCGACACCGAGGTCCACATCGTCCGCTTCGCCGAACTAGTCGCTACTGCTGTGGTGGCCGGTCATCGCGACGAGCAGAAGCGGCAGATTCTGGCTGAGGGGTCACAACGTTTGAGTCTGGTTGACGCGCTGCTTGAGGGACGAGTTTTCGACGATTGGAGGCTGCGGGATGTCGCCGGCCAGCTTCGGCTGCCGATCAATGGTCCTTTTGTGGTCATCGCCGCCCACATTCCCAGCGCGGGTGATGCGCCGCTCCCCGAGATCGAATCGAAGCTTCGCAGCCTTGACATCTTTTCGGCGTGGCGGCGGCTGCCTGATGTGCACCTAGGGATCGTGCACGTCGCGTCGGACCGAAAATTCGACATGGTTGTTGCCCTGCTGTCTCGGATGACCACTGTGCGGGTCGGCGTCAGTGCGCCCTTCGAGGATCTGCGCGATACGCCACGAGCCCTGCATGTGGCAAGAGTGATGGTGCGGGGCCCGACCGACTCCACGTCCTCGGTCGCTGTGTTCGACGGCTCTATCCTGGCCACCGCTGCCGTGAGCGCGCCGGAGGTGATGGTCAAAACGGCCGGTGCTGCGCTGGACGGTTTTGGCGATCTTCCCGACGCGGACCGGGAGATGCTGTTTGAAACGTTTCGGGTGTGGCTGGACAACGATGCGTCGGTGGGCGGTGCGGCTGAGGTACTCATTTGCCATCCGAACACCGTCCGCCACCGGTTGCGTCGGATCGAGAAACACTCCGGCCGATCCCTCTCAAGCCCTAGGGATGTCGCCGAACTGTGTTTGGCTTTCGAGGTACACCGCCGTCTGATGTAGCCGAAACCCATTGACGCTGTGAATGTTCGGAAGGCCGCCACCATAGCGATGCCGCCTTGTCAGGGCCCGCGCGCGCAGTACACCGTGACTTAGCACTGTCGTGACGCGTGTGCCAGATTGCGACGTCTGACGCGACATCGTTGCCGCACCTACGTTGTAAATGACGCTATCCATCGCGCGCCGGTGTTCCCCGCCACACCCAATTGGATTCAGCGCTGTCATCGGCGCCAATGACGTGGGTTCCCTGACGGGCAATAGTCAGGGCATGACAGCCACGGCGGCTTCGAGAGTTGAAGGGAACCAATATGAGCAGCGATAGTTTGGTTGCGCCGACAGTGTCTACGGGTTTCGACGTCAACGCGCATTTCCGCGCTGTCATGGGCGATCTCGGGCTGTCGCCCGAAGATACCGGCGGCGCAATAACTTTTGTTGGCGAGGATCCGATTTTCCGGAGCGTGCATCGGCTTGGGGCGTGCATGGGCATCCCGATCATGGCCGGGGCCGCGGGCATCGCCGATATCTGGCGTCAACGCAGCGGCCGCGGCCAAGACCTGAGCCTCGATCTGCGCAAGGCCATCCACGGCATCAACCCGATGTACAAATTCATGCCCACGATCAACGGCTACCCCTACCAGCTGCCATATTTCATCGGCAACCCGATGGGGTTCGACCTGTACCCGACCAAGGACGGCCGGTTCTTCCTGCCGACGGGGGCCTACCCGCGCCTTCTGGATAGCATGTGCACGTTCCTGGGGTGCTCGCCGGACAAGAACAGCATCGCCAAGGCCGTGTCCAAGTGGGACGCCATGGAACTCGATGAAGCGGCCGCCGAGAAG
>DASXJI010000539.1:0-4776 GCA_036497495.1 Mycobacterium sp. | reverse complement strand
ACGGTATTCCCGAATCTCGGTGCACGACAAAGGAAAGCGCTTCAACAGCGACCTGCTGGAAGCGATCGAGCTCGGCTTCCTGCTGGAACTCGCCGAAGTCACCGTCGTGGGCGCGTTGAACCGCAAGGAATCTCGTGGCGGACACGCCCGCGAGGACTACCCCAACCGTGACGACGTCAACTACATGCGCCACACGATGGCTTATAAGGAGATTGGGGCCGATAAGGAGTTTGGGACCGACAAGGAAATTGGGCCCGGTAAGCAGGGCAGCGATCTGCTGAGCGACATCCGGCTGGATTTCAAACCGGTGGTGCAGACCCGTTACGAACCCAAGGAGCGGAAGTACTGATGACGTCTTTGCCAAAAGAGGCGGTAAGCCAGGACGCCCCGGTCGGTGACCCGCTCGAGCCTCCCTTGCCGGCGGTCCCCGAGGGCTCGGTCATGGTGACGCTGCGGATTGCCCGGTTCAATCCGGAAAACCCGGACCAGTACGCGGATTCCGGTGGCTGGCAGAGCTTCCGGGTACCGTGCCTGCCGACCGACCGTCTGCTCAATCTGCTGATCTACATCAAGAGTTATTTGGACGGCACGCTGACCTTCCGGCGGTCCTGCGCACACGGCGTGTGCGGCTCCGACGCGATGCGAATCAATGGCGTCAACCGGCTGGCCTGCAAGGTGCTGATGCGCGACCTGCTGCCCAGCAAGCCCCGCAAGGACCTGACCATCACCGTCGAGCCGATCCGCGGACTGCCGGTTGAAAAAGATTTGATCGTCGACATGGAGCCGTTCTTCGACGCCTATCGCGCGGTCAAGCCATATCTGATCACCAGCGGCAACCCCCCGACGCGGGAACGCATTCAAAGTCAGACCGACCGCGCCCGCTACGACGACACCACCAAATGCATCCTGTGCGCGGCGTGTACCACCAGCTGCCCGGTGTTCTGGAACGAAGGCAGCTACTTCGGTCCGGCGGCCATCGTCAACGCGCACCGCTTCATCTTCGACAGCCGCGACGAGGCCGCGGCCGAGCGGCTCGACATCCTCAACGAGGTCGACGGCGTATGGCGCTGCCGCACCACGTTCAACTGCACCGACGCCTGTCCGCGAGGCATCGAGGTGACCAAGGCGATCCAAGAGGTCAAGCGCGCGTTGATGTTCAGTCGCTGAAAAGCGTCTGGTGCTCAGCCGCCAACGAATGTGAGCGTGTAGGTGTTACTCCAGATCCGCCCGCACGGGCCATCCGGGTCGGGGCGATGGTCGGTGGCAGCGATCTGCAATATCGCGCCGAGGGCGGTGGCCGGCAGCTCTGCATGAAGGTCGCCGTTGCCGTCCGATGTGTAAGTGACGTAGTCGCTGACACTCCCGCCGGCGCGAGTGATCCTGACGGTCACTTCGCAGTCGGGCAAAAAGCCGGCACCGATCACCACGCCTACCCGCGTGACGGTGATCGCCGGCGCGGCGCGCGATTCGCCTGTAACCGGGTAGTCAGCTGCGGCAGCAACCATGGTTCCTCCGAAGCACGATCGCATACCCGGCTCCCGTCACCTGACAAGGGGTCGGTCCGGCTATCGGACCGCGACCACGGGTGCCGGTGCTATTGGGCTGTCAATGCCATCGCCGTGCCGACCCGGCGGGCGGCGTGCGAGACCAAGTCGGGCAGTCGCGACGGCAGCGTCGGCGAAAGCACCAGAACCGTGACCGCACCGACGCAGGTTCCATCCGGCCACCACACCGGTGCAGACACACAACAGATCCCCGGGAAGGCGTCCTGGCGGTCGACCACGGTCGCGCCGAGCTCGCGAACCGACTCGCGCAACCGTCGCCATTCCCGCTGCGGCCAGCAGTCGGGCAACCCGACGTCACCGCTGGCCTGCGCCGAATACAAGACCCGACCGGTGGCGGTGCGGGCGACCAGTTCGCGATCCGCCGGGTCGGAAATGTAGGCCTGACCACGCGTTGCCGTCGCACAAATCAAACGAAGGCGTTCTTCGTGCAGGATCCGCAGCGACGCCATCGCGCCCGCCTGCACCGACAAATTGTGCACCGTTCCCTGCGCAGCCCTGCGCAGTAGCGGATCGGGTTGCCACCGTTGCCCAATGCGCCCGACCAGGGCCCCGACGTAGTACCGATGCTCGATACACTGCACCGCTCCGAGGGCGACCAATTGTTCGGTGAGCCGATACGTCGACGTTTTCGCCAATCCGCTGGCACGAGCCAGCGCGGTCAGGCCCAACCCGTCGTCCGCATGGGCGAGCGCGTCAAGCACGGCGAACGCGCCCACAAGAACTCCGCGGCCTCGACATTCGTCGGGCGCAGGCGTCATCGACGATCGTTGGGCGTCAGATGCAGTGTCGACATCCATGTCGCCTCGCTGACCAAGCCCCCGCTTTGGCCCCGTGAGCGTTTTCTTGACTCGCGCGAAGTTTATACGCCAGCGGATCGGGAAATGTGGCGTACTTACAAGACGAATACAAGTCGCGGTTCGCCACCGGCGTCACGATTTCTGCGGCCGTGCCGTCTGACTGATATGACACTGAAAACCCGCATCGAACCCCTGCCCCCGCAACGGGCCAACTGGCTGCTCCGCACGATGTACCGCTACACGAAGCGGCGCTTTGGAGAAGTCCCCGAGCCCTTCGCCGTCGTCGCGCACCACCCGAGGCTGCTGGTCTCGTACGCCGTCCACGAGACCATGCTGCAGTCGGCCTCGAGGAAGCTGCCGGCCAGCGTGCGCGAGCTGGCGGTGCTCTGGACTGCGCGCACCATCGGCTGCTCGTGGTGCGTCGACTTCGGGTCGATGCTGCTGCGCCTCGACGGACTGGACGTCGAGCGCGTCAAGGACATCGAGAACTACGCCACTTCACCACGTTTCACCGATGACGAGCGAGCCGCGATCGCCTATGCCGACGCCATGACCACCGATCCGCACAGCGTCACCGACGAGCAGGTAGCCGACCTGCGGACCCGGTTCGGCGAGAACGGCGTGATCGAGCTGACTTATCAGATAGGGACTGAAAACATGCGGGCCCGGATGAACACCGCACTGGGCATCACCGAGCAGGGCTTCAATTCCGGTGACGCGTGCCGGGTGCCCTGGATAACCGGGCCACGGGGTGAGTCCGCAACGGAGAGCCGGTGAACTTGTCGGGATTGGCGATATCCCATAGGGCGCAGACCTTTCCGTCGCGCACCGTCATCGCCATGATCCGCGGCAGCATTTCGCGGTATCCGTCACTGGCCGGCAGGCCGGCCGTGTAGATGCCGAGCTCGCCGTTGATGAACCCCAGCTCATAGGCGGTATACATCGACGGGCCATAACGTTGGGCGAGGCCGAGCATGAACCGAACGACCTTGTCCGCGCCCTGGATGACCTGAACTGCCGTGGGCGCCTTGCCATCCGAATCGCCGGTGAACGTCACGTCGGGATGCAGCAGCGCCACCACGGCGTCCAGGTCGCCGTCTGCCATCGCGGCGATCAGCTTGCCCACCACCTCGTTGTGCGACGGGTCGGGTTCCGGTGGCGGCGAAGCGGTGACGGCTTTGCGGGCCCGCGAGGCCAGCTGCCGGGCGGCGGTCTCGCTGGTTGCGAGCACCTGTGCCACTTCGGCGAAGGGGATAGCGAATCCGTCGTGCAGCACGAACGCAACTCGTTGATCGGGCGAAAGACGTTCGAGCACAACCATCGCCACGAACCGGGCATCCTCTTGTGCGACGACGGCGCACAGCGGATCGGCTCGGTCAAAGCCGGTCACCACCGGCTCGGGCAGCCAGTTGCCGGTGTACGCTTCCCGCCGGTGGGCGGCCGACCGCAACCGGTCCAGCCCGAGCCGGCTCACCACGGTGGTCAGCCAGGCCCGCAAGTCGGCGATCGGGCCGCCGGCACCGGCCGAATTCCAGCGCAGCCAAGCTTCCTGGACGATGTCCTCGGCATCGGCTACGGTCCCGGTCAGCCGATAGGCGACCGACATGAGATGCGGCCGCAACGCTTCGAATTCGACGACCTGCGTTGAGGTCATAGCGTCAGCGTAGCGCTAGGCTCACGAACACCATGCTCGACCACCTCTGGCTGCACTTCGCGCAGCACGGCCCGGATATCACACCGCCGGTCATCACCCGCGGTGAGGGCGTGACGATCTTCGACGACACCGGCAAGAGTTACCTCGACGGACTCTCCGGGCTTTTCGTGGTGCAGGTCGGACATGGCCGCGCCGAGCTGGCGCAAGCCGCCGCCCGGCAGGCCGGCACACTCGCCTACTTTCCGTTGTGGGGGTACGCCACACCGCCCGCAATCGAGTTGGCCGACCGGATCGCGGGCTACGCCCCGGGCGAGTTGAATCGGGTGTTCTTCACCAGCGGCGGCGGCGAGGCCGTCGAATCGGCCTGGAAACTGGCCAAGCAGTATTTCAAGCTCACCGGCAAACCTGGTAAATACAAAGTCATTTCACGTGCGACCGCCTATCACGGAACCCCGCAGGGTGCGCTGGCCATCACCGGATTGCCGGCCTACAAAACGCCGTTCGAACCGCTCACACCAGGCGGCTTCCGGGTGCCGAACGCCAATTTCTACCGTGCACCGGAGCTGTTGCGCTCGGACCCCAAAGCCTTCGGGCGATGGGCCGCCGACCGGATCGCCGAGGCGATCGAATTCGAAGGACCTGACACCGTCGCCGCGGTGTTCCTCGAGCCGGTGCAGAACGCGGGCGGCTCCATCCCGCCGCCGCCGGGTTACTTCGAACGGGTGCGGGAAATCTGCGATCACTACGACGTGCTGTTGGT
>DASXJI010000538.1:0-6915 GCA_036497495.1 Mycobacterium sp. | reverse complement strand
GCTGGCGGGCTATCCGGCGACCGCCCCGGGGAGCGCCGCACTAGTGCGGCCGCTGAGCCCGCACAACACCGCCTATCTGATCTATACCTCGGGTTCGACCGGGCTACCCAAGGGTGTTCCGGTGCCGCACGCGCCGATCGCTGAGTACTTCGTCTGGTTCGGCGAAGAATACCGAGTCGACGAAACCGACCGGCTGCTTCAAGTGGCCTCGCCCAGCTTCGACGTGTCGATGGGCGAAATCTTCGGCACGCTGATTTGCGGCGCACGCCTGGTGATTCCGCGACCGGACGGCCTGCGTGACATCGGATACCTGACCGAGTTGTTGCGGCACGAGGGCATCACCTCGATGCACTTCGTCCCCTCGCTGCTCGGCCTGTTCCTGTCGCTGCCCGGCGTCAACCAGTGGCGCACCCTGCGCCGGGTGCCCATCGGTGGTGAGCCCCTGCCCGGCGAGACCGCCGATAAGTTTCACGCCACCTTCGATGCGCTGTTGTACAACTTCTACGGCCCGACCGAAACCGTGGTCAACGCAACCAGTTACCCGGTGGAGGGTGCGCAGGGCACCCGGGTGGTGCCGATTGGCCGGCCCAAGATCAACACCCAGGTGCATCTCCTCGACAACGCGCTGCAACCAGTGCCGGTGGGCGTGATCGGCGAAATCTACATCGGTGGAACGCATGTGGCGCGCGGTTACCATCGCAGGCCCGGTCTGACCGCGGAACGCTTCGTCGCCGATCCCTTCACACCCGGCGCCCGGCTGTACCGTTCCGGTGACCTGGCACGCCGCAACGCCGACGGCGATATCGAATTCGTCGGTCGGGCCGACGAACAGGTGAAGATCCGCGGCTTCCGTATCGAACTGGGCGAGGTCGGCGCGGCCATCTCGGTTGACCCCAGCGTCGGGCAGGCAGTCGTGCTGACCGCGGACCTGCCGCAGCTGGGCAAGAGCTTGGTGGGTTATGTGACGCCCGCCGACGGCGCCGGCCGCGACACCGTTGACCTCGAGCGGATTCGGGCGAGAGTGGCGGCAGCGCTGCCGGATTACATGACCCCGGCCGCCTATGTGGTGCTCGACGAGATACCCATCACGGCGCACGGCAAGATCGACCGCCCGGCCTTGCCGGAGCCTGAAATCGCGGCGAAGGTGCAATACCGCGACCCCGCCACCGTGACCGAACGCCGCATCGCCGCGCTGTTTTCCAGCCTGCTCGGTCACGATCGGGTTGGCGTGGACGACTCGTTTTTCGATCTCGGCGGCCACTCGCTGGTGGCCACCAAGCTGGCCACCGCGATCCGCTCCGAATGCGAAGTCGAGCTGGGTATCCGCGACATCTTCGAGCTCGCCACCGTCGGACTGCTGGCAGAGCGGGTCGACGAGCTGCGATCCGGTGGCCATGCGCAGCCACGGCCCAAACTCGTTGCGACCACCCACGACGAACCGCTGCCGCTGTCGGCGTCGCAACTGCGCAGCTGGTTCGCGTACCGCGTCGACGGGCCGAGTCCGATCAACAACATCCCGTTCGCCGCGAAGTTGAGTGGACCGTGGGACATCGACGCGCTGATCGCCGCGGTCGGTGACGTCGTGGCCCGTCACGAGATCCTGCGCACCACCTACATCGATGCTGAGGGCGTTCCATATCAGGTGGTAAACCCGGTCACCGAGCTGGCGGTGCGCCGCGACGCGGGCGACGGCGATGACTGGTTGCAGGAGCAACTCGAGGCCGAGCGCCGGCACTGCTTCGAACTGGACCGCGAATGGCCGATCCGCGTCGCCGTGCTGCACACCGCAGACACCGGCGAACATGTGCTGTCGCTGGTCGTCCATCACATCGCGTCCGACCACTGGTCTGCGGGCGTGCTGTTCTCCGACGTCATCACCGCCTACCGTGCCCGGCGCGACGGTCAGGCCCCGGCGTGGGCGCCGCTGCGTGTGCAGTATGCGGATTACGCTGCCTGGCAACGCATTTTCCTGGGCGAGCCGGGCGGACAAGAGACGGCGCTTGCCGCCGAGCAGCGGGACTACTGGACGAGCCAATTGGCCGGCCTACCGGAGGACAGTGGGCTGCGACCCGACTTCCCGCGTCCGCCGCTGCCCAGCGGCGACGGCGAATCGGTGACATTCCGCATCGATTCGGCCACCCGCGCCAAGCTCGCCGAACGGTGCCGCGAGTTGGGCGTCACCGAGTTCATGGCGCTGCAAGCCGCCGTCGCCGTGGTGCTGCACAAGGCGGGAAGCGGCGTGGACATCCCACTGGGCACGCCGGTCGCCGGGCGCCCGGAGGCCGAACTCGATCAGCTGATCGGCTTTTTCGTCAACATCCTGGTGCTACGCAACGACTTACGCGGCAACCCCACGCTGCGTGACCTGCTGAGCAGGGCACGCGACACCGCGCTGGGCGCCTACGCGCACCAGGATCTGCCGTTCGACAGGGTGGTCGACAGCGTCAGCCCGGTGCGATCGTTGTCGCGTAACCCGCTGTTTCAGGTCATCGTGCACGTGCGCGATCACCTGCCCGCCGCACGAGTCATCGAATCGGCGGCCCACGGCCAGGACACCGTATGCACGTCGCTGGACCCGGTTTTCGACATTGCGCACGCCGACCTCAGCGTCAACTTCTTCGGCACTGACGGATCCGACGACACCGGCTATAACGGCCACCTCATCTTCCGAACCGAGCTCTACCAACGGCACACCATCGAACGGTTGGCCGGCTGGCTGACTCGCGTCGTCACCGAGTTCGCCGAGGACATCGACCAGAGTCTGCGCGAGGTGGTGTTGACCGACGCCGACGAGCAGCACCGGATTCTGGCCGAGTGGAGTCGCGGCGATCAGCCGCCGGCCGACCGGCCACGCACGGTGCCGGAAATGCTCGAGGCCAGCAGGCAGTGTGGATCCGGGCGCGTGGCGGTGCGGTGCTCAGGCGAGGACCTGGACTACGTTGCGCTGCACTGCCGTTCGGACAACCTCGCGGCACTGCTCACCGATCGCGGTGTGCGGCCGGGATCGTTCGTCGGGCTGTCGAGCCGGCGGGGCCTCGACATGGTGGTGGCACTGCTGGCCATCGTCAAGGCCGGCGGTGCGTATTTCCCGATCGATCCCGCCTATCCGGCGGCACGGAAGCAGTTCATGCTCGACGATGTCGCGCCCCGGGTCGTGGTCGCAACTGTCGAGGCCGTCGACACCATGCCGGCCGAGTATGCGGCCACGGTGGTCTCGCTCGATGACCCCGAGGTTCGCGCCGTCATGGAAAGATCGGAGCCGCCGACGTCGAGGCCGCGACTGCCGCATCCCGACGATCCGATGTATCTGGTATTCACCTCCGGATCGACCGGAAAACCCAAGGGCGCGGTGGGTACTCAACGGGCGATGGCGGCCCGGGTGGATTGGCAGCTGCGCCACTACCCGCCGAGAGCCGAAGACATCCGCCTGTCGCAAGCCTCGATGACGTTCCTCGAGGGCGGCATGGAATTGCTGGCCGGTGTGGCCGCGGGTGCCACCATGATCCTGGCCGACGACGCCGAGCACCGCGACGCGGAAGCGCTTGCGGCGCTGATGAAACGCGAGTCCGTCGCGCAACTCACCGCGGTACCCAGCCTGGTGTCCGCCTTGGTGGACAGCGCGCCGGACTCGGTGCGGTCGCTTGCCCGGCTGGTGTGCGGTGGAGAACCGGTGAGCGTCTCGCTGTTGCAGCGGCTGGCGGCCGCGTGCGCCGACGGCGTCGGGCAAGGTCCCGAGCTGCTGAACAACATCGGCTCCACCGAGACCTCCGGTGCGGTGTGCCGGGGGCGGCTGAGCCCGCCAAGCCCTCTGGTCGGGTCGCCGGTCGCCGGGGCGCAGGCCTATCTGCTGGATGACGGGCTGCGCCCGGTACCGGTTGGCGTGGTCGGCGAGTTGTACTACGCGGGCGACCAGTTGGCGCGTGGTTACTGGAAGCGTCCCGGCCTGACCTCGTCACGTTTCATTGCGAATCCGTTTGGCGCCGAACCCGGTTGCCGGTTGTACCGCAGCGGCGACCTGGCCAGGTGGACCGCTGACGGGCGATTGGAGTTCGCCGGCCGCGCCGACCACCAGGTGCAGGTGCGCGGATTCCGGGTCGAGCTTGCCGAGGTCGAGGCCGCGCTGGCCGCAGCCGACGGCGTCGCCGCCGCGGCCGCGCGGACCTGGGAGGTGCACGACGGCACCAGCCTGGCCGGCTACGTTGTGCCGCAACGGGCCATCACCGAGGACGGCGACAAGGCAGCATTCGCCGGCTCGGTGCGTGCCGCGCTCAGCACGATACTGCCCGGATACATGGTGCCGTCGTCGCTGACCGTGCTCGACGCGATGCCGAAGACCGAGTCGGGCAAGCTGAATCGGCCGGGGCTGCCGCGGCCCGCAGTCAGCACCAGCGGCCGCACCGAACCGTCGCGCACCGACACCGAGCGTGCACTGGCCACCGTGTTCGCCGACTTGCTGTCGACCCCCGACGTCGGTCGATTCGACGACTTCTTCGCACTCGGCGGCGACAGCATCCTGTCAGTCCAATTGGCCGCGCGTGCAAGGGCTGTCGGTCTGCGGCTGAACCCGCGGATGGTCTTCGAGAACCCGACCGTGCAGCAATTGGCCGCGGCTGTGGATGCGCTGGAAGCATCGGGGGCCGGCGCTTCGTCGGACAACGGAGCTGCCGCCAGCGAAACTCGCTTCGAGCCGATGACCACGTCGGGGCTGTCGGCTACCGACTTGGCCGCGGTGACCCAGCTGTGGTCGAAGTCTCGCGACGGAGCATCATGACGGCCGCCGAAGCCGAAACTCGGGCCGACATCGCGCCCGACATCGAGGACGTAATGGCGCTGAGCCCTCTTCAGGAGGGTTTGTATTCGCTGACCGCATTGGCCGAATTCACCGCAGGGGAACCCGCCGACGATCCGTATGTGATCGGAATGGCGGCCGACATCTACGGCTCTCTCGACGTTGCCTTGCTGCGCGACTGCGCGGCGAAAATGTTGATTCGGCACCCCAATCTCCGGGCCAGCTTCTTCAGCCGCGGGATTGCCCGACCCGTGCAGATCGTTCCGTCCCGGGTCGAGCTGCCGTGGCGGGAGATCACCGCCGGCGAACAGGACATCGAGGCACTGGAAGCCGACGAACGGCGCCGCCCGTTCGACCTCGAACAGCTACCGGCGATCCGGTTTCTGCTCATCGAATTGCCAGCTGCGCGCTGGCGATTGGTGATTACCGCGCACCACATCGTGATCGACGGCTGGTCGCTGCCGGTGTTCGTCACCGAGATGATGATCCTGTATCGCGCCGCGGGTGACCCCGGCGCGCTGCCGGTTCCGCCACGTCCGTACCGGGACTACATCGGCTGGCTAGCCGGCCGCGATCAGGCGGCCAGCCAACGGGTTTGGCGTGCGCATCTCGCTGAGCTGCCTGGGCCGACCCTGCTGGCGGCGGCGTACGGCGGCGCGGACGCCGCACGCACGTCGAACCGCGTGCCGCAGCGCACCGAGATGCAACTTGGCCCCCAAGCCACCGACCGGTTGGTTACCGGCGCACGTTTACGCGGGGTCACGCTGAATACGTTGCTGCAGACGGCTTGGGCGGTGATCTTGTCCCGCCTGACCGACCGCGCCGACGTCGTGTTCGGGGTGACGGTGTCGGGCCGGCCGGCCGAGTTAGCCGGCGTCGAGACCATGGTCGGCCTGTTCATCAACACCGTGCCGCTGCGGGTGCGACTGAACAGCGCCGCCACGGTCGGCGACCAGTGCCACGCCGTGCAACGGGATTCGGCGATATTGCGCGAACACAGCTATCTCGGACATGCGCAGCTGCGGGCACTGGGCGGTGTCGGCGAGATGTACGACAGCCTGCTGGTTTACGAGAATTTCCCGACCGGTGGCATCTCGGCCAAAGACGAGTTGGTCAGCACGGGCGTCACCTTCCGGCCCGCCGCGGTGGAAAGCCTCACCCATTTCCCGATCGTGCTTGCCGCGCACATGGCTGACGACGGACTGGTCCTGATGGTCGAGGTGATCGACGGCGCACTGGGAAAGACAACCGCTTCGGCACTCGGCGAGCGGCTGCTGTCCACCGCCGAGCGGTTGCTGGATCGGTGGGATCGCCCGCTGCGCGACCTCAGCGTCCTGCTCGCCGAGGAGGCGACGCCGCTCGGCGCCGGTCCGGCGAAACCGTCGACGGCGCAGGGGATTCATACCCGGTTCGCTGCGATCGCCGCCGAGACACCCGACAACCCGGCCATCACCTGGGCGAGCGGGACGCTGAGCTACGGCGAACTCGACGCGACGGCCAACCGGCTGGCCGGCGCGCTTGCCGCCCGCGGCGCAGGCCCGGAAACCCCGGTCGCCATCAAGCTTTCGCGTGGCCCGAACTACGTTGTGGCGATCCTCGCGGCGCTGAAAGCGGGCGCGACATACGTGCCCCTGGAGCCGGGGATGCCTACGGCACGGGTGAACTCTATTCTGCGCCAGAGCGCCGCCGCGATCGTGATCGACGAAGACTTCGCCGCCGACGGTCCCGACGATTTCCGGCCCGTCGAGGGCCACCCACAGCAGGCCGCCTACGTGGTGTTCACCTCGGGAACAACCGGAGAACCCAAGGGCGTCATCGGGACCCACGCCGGGGTTGGCGCCTACGCCGACGACCATCTGGACCGTGTCGTGACACCGGCGGCGGCTCGGTTGGGCCGCCCGCTGCGCATCGCGCACGCCTGGTCCTTCGCCTTCGATGCGGCCTGGCAGCCGTTGGTCGCGCTGCTCGGCGGGCACGCCGTGCATGTCGTCGACGAACACACCCAAACCGATGCCGAGGCATTGGTGGCCGCCATCGCCGAACACGGCGTCGACATGATCGACACCACCCCGTCGATGTTCGCCCAATTGCGGGCGGCCGGCTTGCTGACACGGGTGCCGCTGGCG
>DASXJI010000537.1:0-1798 GCA_036497495.1 Mycobacterium sp. | reverse complement strand
TGAATCGTCCCGGGTTTGATGCCGCTTCGCTTCTTGCGAAGGATGCAGATCATGCCCAACAGGTACCCGGCCGAGCAGCGCGAGCGCGCGACGCGGATGGCTCTTGATCGACTGGATGAGTACGGCTCGGCCTGGGCGGTGGCGCAGGCGTTGGGTCCCAAGCTCGGGATCGGGCCAGAGACGCTGCGCAAGTGGGTGCTGCAGGCCCAGACCGACTCTGGTCAGCGCAGCGGCCCGACCAGTGAGGAGCTGGCCGAGATCAAGCGACTGAAGAAGGAGAACGCCGACCTGCGCGAGGCGAACGAGATCTTGAAGGCGGCCTCGATTTTCTTCGCGAGGGAACTCGACCCTCGCCACCGTTGATCGCCCGGTTCATCGACGAGCAGCGCACCGCTGGTCATGGGGTCGAGTCGATCTGTGCAGTCCTGCGCGAGCAGGGCGTGCAGGTTGCCCCACGCACCTACCGGTCCTGGCGCACCAAGCCGCCATCGACACGGGCCGTCACCGACGCCGGCATCGTCGACACGCTGCGCGGCCTGCGCACCGGCAGCCCGACGGGCGGGCCGCTGCCCGAGACGCTCTATGGCCGCCGCAAGATGACCGCCTGGCTGCAGCGCACCGGGCATCCCGCGGTCTCGAAACACACCGTCGACCGGCTGATGCGTCAGGAAGGGATGCGCGGGCTGATCCGGGGCCGCAAGGTCCGCACCACGATCCCTGGCAAGGACGGCGTGCGGGCCGGTGATCTGCTCAACCGCGACTTTCGCACCAGCTCGCCGAACCGGGCCTGGGTCACCGACTTCACCTACGTCGCGACCTGGTCCGGGTTCGCCTACGTGGCGTTCGCGATCGACCTCTACTCCCGGGCGATCGTGGGTTGGTCAGCCGCGTCGATCAAGGACGTTGCGTTCGTCGAGGCGTGCCTGTCGATGGCGTTGTGGCGCCGCGATCACACCGACCGCCCGGTGCGTGCCGGGATGATCCATCACTCGGATGCCGGGTCGCAATACACGTCCATTCGGTTCACTGAAACCCTGACGCTGCAGGGGTTGTCGGCCTCCATCGGCTCGGTCGGCGACGCCTACGACAACGCCGTCGCCGAGTCGCTGATAGGCCTGTTCAAGAACGAAGCCATCGCCGCCGGCTCACCGTTCCGCACCGGCCCGCTACGCACCCTGGCCGACGTCGAAGCCATCACCATGAACTACGTCGACTGGTACAACAACCACCGCCTGCACAGCCTGCTCGACCTCGCCACACCCGAAGAGTTCGAACAGCGCTACTACGATCACAACACCGGCTCACCGACCGGCGAAGCCGCCAACACGAAGACGGCATGAAAGCCGGGACGGTTCATCCAGACCGCCCCGCTTGACGCCGAGGACAGCGAGGTCTTCGAGACCACGATGGGAACGGTGCGGATCGGATGGTTTGTGGACGATACCGACGCCGTCGATATCTACATCACCGGTTCATCGGCGGTGATCGACCTGTGCGAAAGCCTCATGTCGACCTAAGCCACCGACAGGCAAGAAACCCAGTCACGCCGCGCAGCGGCCCTACCGGATCTGCCGCCGTCAGCTCGGGGATCGGCCGAATTGAGTACGTTGGCTTCGGCGCCGGTTGTCCTTGGTCGGGTCGGGTGTGATCATTTGGGCATGCAAATCATGGGCGTGCGCGCTTTCGGCAGCGCCGTCGTGGCGGCGTTGGCGATTGCTGCCTGTTCCACTGGTTCAAGCAATCCCCAAGGTGATACCGCTGGTTCGCTACCGACGAACACGGCGAGCGCGGTGCACGG
>DASXJI010000536.1:0-3922 GCA_036497495.1 Mycobacterium sp. | reverse complement strand
CGACGCACTTGAGACGGTTGGCACCTGGGACGAACGCGACGGGATGTTCTATGACCGCATCGAGCCGCCCGATGGCGACGCGGTCCCGATCCGGGTGCGCTCGATGGTCGCCATGATTCCGTTGCTCGCGGTGGCGGTGGTGAATGAGCAGGCCATCGACGAGTCGTTGGTGACAGACAAGGGGTTCGCCCATTACCTGCGACATCATGGGCTGGGCGGCACCAAAGATATGATCGCCGCGGGGATCCTGCGGGGCACGCCCGGCGAGCGGCGGCTACTGGTCGGTGTAGCCGACCTCGAGCGGGTCCGTCGACTCTGGCAAACCATATTCGATCCCGCCGAGTTCCTCTCGCCGCACGGTCTGCGTTCCCTATCCGCCTATCACAGAGACCATCCGTACGTTTTGGAGGTCGGCGGCGTGCGCGCCGGCATCGACTACGAGCCCGCCGAGTCGACCACCGCAATGTTCGGCGGCAACTCCAATTGGCGGGGCCCGGTGTGGTTCCCGCTTAACTACCTCGCCGCGACGGCACTGGAGCGCTACCACGAGTTCTTCGGCGCCGCGCTCACGATCGAATACCCGACGGGTTCGGGCAACTGGGTCACCCTCGACGCAGTCGCCTCCGACCTTTGGGAACGCCTGGTGTCGATATTCCTGGTCGGCAGCGACGGATCTCGGCCATGTTTCGGTGGGATGGGCCGGTTTCAGACCGACCCCCGCTGGCGGAACAACCTGTTATTTTTTGAGTACTTCCACGGCGATAACGGCGCGGGCCTAGGCGCATCTCATCAGACCGGGTGGACCGGACTGGTGGCCGACGTGATCCGCCGTCGGCACCGTGCCTACCCGGCGGTATCGAAGGTCATCCAGCGCCTCGTGGAGGGTGAGGAGACCTGATGAGCCCGAAAATTCTGCCGGGTACGAATTTCGCAGTCTCGTCTGGCGGTGATGAGGTCACCCTGTGCCTGTTCGACCCCAATGGGGCCGGATGATCCCGTACTCCGATGGTGTTGCGTCCCGCCGGTTCCCGGTCGTCAATGTCGCGCTGATCGTTGCGAACTTCGCGGTCTTTCTGTTCTACGAGCTGCCGAACGGGGATGCGGCGGTTTATCAGGCATCGTTCTATCCGTGTGATGTCGATAACGCCTGCCACCTGGGCGTACCTTGGGGCGTTGGCTGGATCACAGCGATGTTTATGCATGCCGGTTGGGATCACATCCTCGGCAACATGCTGTTCCTGGCGATCTTCGGCAAGAACGTGGAGGACGCGTTCGGGCGGCTCGGATACCTGGTCTTATACTTCGCCGGCGGATTCGCCGCGACGATGCTGCAAACTGCGATGACCCTGCTCTTCGGCACGGCGTCCGACGCGCAGATACCAAGCCTGGGCGCCAGCGGCGCGATCGCCGCCGTGCTGGGCGCCTATATCGTGCTCTATCCCGACTCACGCATCCTTACGTTCGTGGGGTGGTTCCCGATCAGGATCCCGGCGTGGATCTTCCTCGGTGGCTGGTTTCTGTACCAGTTCTTCGAAGGCAACCACGCGCTGGTCCACCCAGACAACACGGGTGGCAGTGGTGTCGCGTTCTTCGCCCATGTCGGTGGATTCGTCTTCGGTGTGGTCGTGGCCAGAGTTCTCGTCAGCATCGGCCGAATTCCGGTCAAGGACGTGCGACGGGCCGCAACGCATTAATGAAAACAGTGGGAGGGGCTGTTGCTTGGCCGACTCTGCGGCATTTCAGTCAATGTATCTATCGTAGAACGACACCGTCTGACAGTCTGACGACATGAGCGATGACGCGGACTATTACCGAGCTGATGTACGGGGCCTCAATCCCGGAGACCCGACTACCCGCACACTGGACCCGCTCGATGGCAAGGAATACACATACGCGACAACCCGGCTTGACGTAGCGCGTGGGATCGCCGCCAGACATGCTGATTTCTGCGTTTACGGCGTCACACTCGATGAGCCCCTTGAAGCAGACCCCGACGCTGCGCAGGACAACCTCGGTGAATTTTTTGTCCGATCTCCGTGGGGCGCAGTCGTGCATGTCGTGGATGAAAACGAAACGTAACGACCGTCGTTGAAGCAGCGAGCAAGGATGGATTGCCATATCGCGTGATCCGGCGGCCCGGGGAGGGTGAGGAGACCTGATGAGCCCGAAAATTCTGCCGGGCTGCGCCGACCCGCTGGGCGCCACACCCACCGCCGACGGTACGAATTTCGCAGTCTCGTCTGGCGGTGACGAAGTTGCCCTGTGCCTGTTCGACGCCGATGGCGTCGAGACACGGCTGGTGCTGCCCGAACGTGACGGTGACACACGACACGGCTTTGTGCCCGGCGTAATACCCGGGCAGGCCTACGGTTTTCGGGTCAGCGGACCGTATGATCCAGCCCGCGGCTTGCGCTACAACCCGACTAAGCTGCTGCTCGACCCCTACGCCAGAGCGATCCACGGCGAGGTGGGGTTTGGGCTCGAAGTCCTTGGCCATGCAACCGATAATCCAATGGCTCCCAGCCCGCTGGACTCGGCCAATCGCGTGCCGCGCAGCCTGGTGATAGCCACGCCACCACCGGCCGTGTCCGGGCCGCGTCACGCGCTGGCTGACACGATCATCTACGAACTGCACGTGCGGGGATTCACCGCTACCCATCCCGACGTACCAGAGAATTTGCGCGGTACCTATGCCGGGCTGGCTCATCCGGCCGCGTTGCAGCATCTGATCGATCTGGGGGTGACTGCGGTCGAGCTGCTGCCGGTGCACCACAATGTGCCCGAGTCGTTCTTGCCGCAGCGCGGCCTCACCAACTATTGGGGCTACAACACCATCGGGTTCTTCGCCCCCCATGCCGGATACTCTGCGGCGGTGCGCGCCGGGCAGCCCGGTGGTCAGGTCGAGGAGTTCCGCACCACGGTTGACACCCTGCACGCCGCCGGGTTGGAGGTGCTGCTCGACGTGGTGTTCAACCACACCGCTGAAGCGGGATCCGACGGCCCCACGCTATGCCACCGGGGACTAGACAACGCGGCCTACTACCGCCTCGACCCGGCCGACCCAGCCCGCTACCTTGACACCACAGGGTGTGGCAATTCGGTCAACACGGGCCACCCGGTTGCGCTGCGCATGATCATGGACTCGCTGCGGTATTGGGTCACCACAATGGGCGTCGACGGCTTTCGCTTCGACTTGGCGCCCACCCTTGGTCGCCAAGAGGGCGGGTTCGACCCATTCTCAGCGTTTTTCGATCTCGTCAGCCAGGATCCGATCGTTTCGCGGGTGAAGCTGATCGCCGAACCGTGGGATGTCGGCCGATTCGACAGCTACGACGTAGGCCGGTTCCCGGCGCTGTGGAGCGAATGGAACGGGCGCTTCCGCGACACCGTACGGGACTGGTGGCGCAGCCACGACGGGCTGCTGGGAGACTTCGCGTCGCGGCTATGCGCTTCCGCCGACATCTACGGCGACCCAGCCGAGGGGCGCAAGCCCAGCGCGTCGGTCAACTTCATCACCGTGCATGACGGATTCACCCTCGCCGATCTCGCGTCCTACAACGGAAAGCACAACGAGGCGAACGGCGAAAACAACCGCGACGGCACCGACGACAATCGGTCCTGGAACTGCGGGGTGGAGGGTCCAACCACCGATGCCGACGTGCTGGCGCTGCGGGCGCGCCAGAAACGTGCTCTGCTGCTGACACTGCTGCTGTCGGCGGGGGTGCCGCTGCTGCTGGGCGGCGATGAGCTCGGCCGCACCCAGCAAGGCAACAACAACGGTTACTGTCAAGACAACGAGATCACCTGGTTCAACTGGTCAACGGTCGATCACGAACTCCTCGACTTCACAAAGGATCTCGTCGCGCTGCGCCGTCGGCACCCGGTGTTCCGCAGGCGCCGCTTCCTCGCCGGCCCTGCGGCC
>DASXJI010000535.1:0-7246 GCA_036497495.1 Mycobacterium sp. | reverse complement strand
GTGCGATCACCGAACCGGAAACTGACCGCGCCGGCCTCGACGTCGCGGTCGCCGGCCAGCAGCATGAACGGCACCCGCTGGTTGGTGTGGTTGACGATCTTCTTGGCCATCCGATCATCGCTGGCGTCCACCTCAACCCGGATGCCGTGCGACTTCAGTTGAGCAGCAACGTCTTCCAGATACGACACATGGCCGTCGGCAACCGGAATGCCGACCACCTGAACCGGAGCCAGCCAGGCCGGGAAAGCGCCCGCGTAGTGCTCGGTGAGGATGCCGAAGAAGCGTTCGATCGAACCGAACAACGCGCGGTGGATCAGCACCGGACGCTGCCGAGAACCGTCGGCGGCGGTGTACTCCAGGTCGAACCGGTCGGGCATGTTGAAGTCGAGCTGAATGGTCGACATCTGCCAGCTGCGGCCCAGTGCATCCTTGACCTGCACCGAGATTTTCGGACCGTAGAACGCCGCACCGCCGGGGTCGGGAACCAGATGCAGGCCCGAGCCTTCAGCGACCTCGCGCAGGACCTCGGTCGCTTCGTCCCACACCTCGTCGGAACCGACATATTTCTCCGGGTCCTTGGTGGACAGCTCAAGATAGAAGTCGTTGAGTCCGTAGTCGGCCAGCAGATCCAGCACGAAGCGCAGCAGCGACCCCAACTCGTCGCGCATCTGCTCGCGGGTGCAGTAGATGTGCGCGTCGTCCTGGGTCATGCCGCGCACCCGGGTCAGGCCGTGGATCACACCGGACTTCTCGTAGCGGTAGACGCTGCCGAATTCGAAGAGCCGCAACGGAAGTTCGCGATAGGATCGTCCGCGCGACCGGTAGATCAGGTGGTGCATCGGGCAGTTCATCGGCTTGAGGTAGTAGTCCTGGCCGGGTTTGCGCACCGTGCCGTCTTCGTTGAATTCCGCGTCGAGATGCATCGGCGGATACATGCCCTCGGCATACCACTCGAGGTGGCCCGAGGTGACGTACAACTGCTCTTTGGTGATGTGCGGGGTGTTGACGAAGTCGTAGCCCGCCTGTTCGTGCTTGCGCCGAGAGTATTCCTCCAGCTCCCGACGGATGATGCCACCCTTCGGGTGGAAAACCGCTAGGCCCGAACCGATCTCGTCGGGAAAGCTGAACAGGTCCAGCTCGACACCGAGCCTGCGGTGATCGCGACGCTGAGCTTCTTCGAGCAACTCCAGGTGGCGGTCCAACGCCTCCTGCGATTCCCACGCGGTTCCGTAGATGCGCTGCAGGCTGGCGTTGCTCTGGTCGCCCCGCCAGTAGGCGGCTGAGCTGCGAGTGAGCTTGAAGGCCGGGATGTGCTTGGTGGTGGGGATGTGCGGGCCGCGGCACAAGTCGCCCCAAACCCGTTCGCGGGTACGGGGATTCAGGTTGTCGTAGGCGGTCAGCTCGTCACCACCGACCTCCATGACGTCGGGATCGCCCGATTTGTCGTCGACGAGCTCGAGTTTGTAGGGCTCGTCGGCCAGCTCGCCGCGGGCCTGATCCTTCGACTCGTAGACGCGCCGGTCGAACACCTGCCCCTCCTTGACGATCTGGCGCATCCGCTTTTCCAGCTTGTCCAGGTCTTCGGGCGTGAACGGGTCGGCGACGTCGAAGTCGTAGTAGAAGCCGTCGGTGATCGGCGGCCCGATTCCGAGTTTGGCTGCCGGGAACAGATCCTGGACGGCCTGGGCCAACACGTGCGCGGCCGAGTGCCGGATGACGCTGCGCCCGTCATCGGTGTCAGCCGCCACCGGGACGACATCGACGTCTGCGTCGGGAATCCAGCTCAGGTCACGCAGCTTGCCATCGCCGTCGCGCACCACCACGATCGCGTCGGGGGCGCCGCGCCCCGGAAGACCCGCTTCGCGCACGGCGGCCGCCGCAGTCGTCCCGGCGGGCACCCGGATCGGGGCTTGCGATGATCGCAAACCCGGCTCAGCCGGGTGCCGCGGGTCACCGCCATCAGGCCCTGGGGCGGGGTGTGCGAGGGCGGTCATCGACGCGGTCTCCATGGCTTTCGGGTGTTCAAAGGGACCCGACCATGCTATCGGGATGGCTTCCATCCCCACCAAGCCCACGGTTCAGTCCTTACGGCTGGCCCGGTTTGAGGAGGACGAACAGCGCTTCGGCATCCGTGAGCACAGTGTCGCCGTCGCCGAGCCGGCCGGATACGAAGATCTTTCGCCCTTCCACCCGATCGACTCGCGCGTCGACCTGCAGCTCCTGGTTGATCGGGACGACCCGGTGGTAGTTGACGTGAAGGTACGCCGTGCGCTGGCGCGGACCGCCGGTGATCACCCCGGACGTCATGCCCAAGACGGAATCGAACAGCAGCCCGAGCGCACCGCCGTGAACGGCACCGTTGCGGCCCAGATGAAACCGTCGGAAGCGGGCCCAGCCCTCGACGCGGCCGTCGTCAGTTCTGCCCACCTTCATCGGCACCGGCAGGATGTTGCCGCGGTTCGGCAAGTCGATGCGGCGCCCGGACGGGGTCGCCCATTCATCGGTATCGAACGGGCCGAGTAACTCCGAGACCTTTTCGACCAGGTTGGCCGCCTCGCTGATCACCTCGTCGGGCGCGTCGACCGCTCGGGCATGGTCCTGCAGCGTGCGTACCGCCTCGATGAACCGGCCGTAGTCCGGGCCGCCCTTGGTCGTCGGTTCGGGCGGATTGAATCCACCGCCCGGATGTCGCGCATGTTCGCCGGCCACCAGAACACCGTATTGCCCGGCGGCGAGCGTCAGCGCCGGGCTAGGCGTTCTGCTTGCCGAGCTCGCTCAGCTTCGCGAACTCGTCGTCGCTGAGCTCGATCTCGGCGGCAGCCACGTTCTCCTCCAAGTGCGCGACGCTCGAAGTGCCTGGAATCGGGAGGACCACCGGTGAGCGTTTCAGCAACCAGGCCAGCGCTAGTTGCGAAGGCGTCGCGTGGCCGTGCTCGGCGCCGAG
This sequence comes from Mycobacterium sp., assembly GCA_036497495.1. Taxonomy (GTDB): domain Bacteria; phylum Actinomycetota; class Actinomycetes; order Mycobacteriales; family Mycobacteriaceae; genus Mycobacterium. The sequence continues at coordinate 4,302 of DASXJI010000535.1, read as the reverse complement.
CTTGGCCAGCGGACCGTCCGGCGCCGCGAGCGGGCCCGCGGCCAGCGGGAACCACGGAATGAAGCCGATCCCCTGCTCGGTGACTTCGTCCAGGAGCGCTTCCGCGGAACGGTTGGTCAGGTTGTAGAGGTTCTGCACCGAGACAATCTGCGCGATCTTTTGGGCGGCGTGCAGCTGGTCGACGTTGACCTCTGACAGACCGATGTGGCGGATCTTGCCTTCCTGCTGCAACTTGACCAGCTCACCGATCTGGTCTTCCAGCGGGAATTTGTCGTCGATGCGGTGCAGCTGAAAAAGGTCGATGGTCTCCACGCCGAGACGGCGCAGGCTGAGCTCGGCCTCTTGACGCAGGTAGGCGGGGAAGCCCAGCGGAATCCACACGTCGGGTCCGGTGCGCAGCAACCCGGCCTTGGTCGCAATCACCAGCCCGTCGTAGGGATGCAACGCCTCCCGGATGATCTCCTCGGCGATGTAGGGGCCGTATGAATCCGCGGTGTCGATGAAGTTGACGCCGAGTTCGGCAGCGCGCCGCAGCACGCGAACCGCTTCGTCTCGGTCGGCGGGTGGGCCCCAAACCCCCTTGCCGGTCAGGCGCATGGCGCCGTAGCCGAGGCGGTTGACGGTGAGATCACCGCCGAGAGTAAAGGTTCCGGATGCCTGAGCGGGAGCTTGCGTAGTCACATCGCCGACCGTACGCCGGCCCGCGAAAACCGGCCACGTCCGCGTGGCAAGCTGGCCCGGTGGACTTGCAAACGATTGCTCAACTGCCCTTCACCTATCCCGAGGTGGGCGCGACGGCCGGCCCGCCGCCGCCGGGGTACAAGCACATTGGCTACTCGGCCCGCATCGGCATGGGTCAGCTGCGCTTCGAGCAGGCCGCTGACGCGGTGATGCACTGGGGTATGCAGCGCGGCTCCGGCCTGCGGGTGCAGCCCAGCAGCGAATTCGTCACCGTCGGCACGGTGGTCGTAGTGAAGATCGGTTTCCTGAAGGCACCTTGCCGGGTCGTGTACGTCGTCGACGAGCCGCACGTGAAGGGATTCGCCTACGGCACGCTGCCCGGGCATCCCGAGTCCGGCGAGGAGCGGTTCGTGGTGCGCCATGACCCCGTCACCTCCGCGGTGTTCGCCGAGGTGTCCGCCTTCTCCCGGCCGGCGACGTGGTGGAGCAAGGCCGGTGGACCGTTTACCTCGCTGCTGCAGCGGGTGATGAACAAGCGCTACGTACGGGCGGTGTGAGGCACCCACTCTGTTCGACACCTAAGTCGTTGCGAAGACACGCCGACTGGAGTCGCAATAGTTTCAGTTTCGGGAACCATATCGGTCGGTGACAACACCTTCCCTGCATGAGTGATGTGTTCATCGGCAGCGATGCCGTACTGCAGGGCAGTCTGACCCCGTATCAGCTCCGGTCACGATTCCGATGGATCTACCCCGACGTTTACCTAGCCGGCTACTCACTCCCGTCGCTTCGGCAGCGTTCGGAAGCGGCGTGGCTGTGGTCCGGTCGTCGCGGTGTCGTGGCCGGACTCGCCGCGGCGGCATTGCATGGCTCTGATTGGATCGACGACGACGAAGATGTCGAGTTGATCTGGCGAAACCCACATCCACCGGCGGGCATCATTACCCGAAGCCAGCAGCTTGACGACGATGAGATCACCCGTGTCGCCCGGGTTCCGCTAACCACGCCGGCTCGCACTGCTTACGACCTCGGTCGCCTGCTGCCGCGCGGCGGGGCGGTGGCGCGACTCGACGCGCTCAAGCGAGCCAGCCCGTTTTCGGTCGACGATGTGCTCTTGCTCGCCAAGCGTTATCGCGGTGCTCGTGGCCTGCGACAGCTGCGGGCCGTGTTGCCACTTGTCGACGGCGGGGCCGCGTCACCGAAAGAGACTTGGCTGCGGCTCCTGTTGATCAACGCCGGGCTTCCGACGCCGACTACCCAGATACCGGTACACCAGAATCGGCGGTTGGTCGGTCTACTCGACATGGGATGGGAAAAGTACAAAGTCGCGGTCGAATACGACGGCGATCATCACCGCACCAACCGCCGGCAATATGCCAAGGACCAGTGGAGACTTCGCAAGCTAGAGGCGCTGGGTTGGGTCGTCCTCCGCGTCATCGCTGACGATGGACCCGCGGACGTCGTGCGTCGGGTGCGGGCCGCACTCGCCCGTCGGGGATGCCTCGACACGTAAATCGTTGCGACGACACCCCGAGGTCCGTCGCGCTGGTTTATGTCTCGAGGTGTATAGGTCTAGCTCCAGCCTGCGAGCAACTCGTGGGCGCCCGTGCAAAGGCGTTCGATGACCTCGCCGACCGGGGCGACATCGGTGACCATCCCGACGCCCTGGCCCGCATCGACGGCCGCGATGCGGCGGTCATCGGCGGCAATCGCGGTGGCGAGTTCGGCTTCTGCATCGGCGTCTTCGGCCAACGCGTGCTCGTGTCCAGTCCAGCGGGCGACGAAGTCGTTACGCAGCACCCGCGACGGGAACCGCTCCGCCCACGGCAGATGACGAACGATGTCGTATACCCGGGTGCTGGTGGTGTCGGTCTCACTGGCCGCGACCAACGCGCGGCGTCCGGCGTCCGTCGTCAGCGCCTCCACTGACGCCGACAGACAGGTCCCCAGCCAGGCTCCGCTGGCCCCGGCAGCCAGCACCGCGGCGAGGCTGCGCGGCGACGCGATGCCACCGGCAGCCAGCACCGGCACCGACACCACGTCCAGCACCGCGTCGAGCAACGGCAGCGTGCCGATCGTCGCATCTCCGTGACCGCCACCTTCGCAGCCGCGAGCCACGATCAGGTCGATCCCGGCGTCTTGCGCTCTGCGTGCCTCGGCCCCGTTGTAAACCTGTGTGGCAGCTGCGATTCCGGCATCGTGAACGCGGCTTACCCAGGACAGGTCGGTGCCGAAGCTGACCGAGATCAGCACCGGCTGCGCGGCCAGCGCAGCCTCGAAAAGGCCCACCTCTTTGCGCATCACCCAGTCCACCAGGCCGATTCCGAACGTCCCTGTCACATGCGGCAATTCGGCGTGCAACGACGACGTCGACCCGGCGGTGCCCATGCCGACCATGCCCAGTCCACCGGCGGCGCTGACCCCGGCGGCCAGCCGCCCACCGGCTACGCCTCCCATCGGGGCGTTGACGATGGGCACCCGCAGGCCCATCGCCCGAGACCAGGGCGTCGACAGCATGAGGCTAAACCGAGGGGAGGCTTTTGAAGACGGTCAGCATGACCACCGAATCATCCACTGCCTGTAGGGAATGCCGTTGCGGAGGGATGACCACATAGTCGCCGGTCTTGCCATCCCAGCTATCGTCGCCGGCGGTGAGGTGCACATGTCCCTGCAAGACCTGCAGCGATGCCTGTCCGGGACTGTCGTGTTCGGAGAGTTCATGCCCGGCAAGTAACGCCACCACGGTCTGACGCAGTTCGTGGGTGTGTCCCCCATGCAGCGTGTGCGAGGCGCGACCACTGTGCGCCTCCTGCCGCGCCGCCTTGAGTTGTTCTGCGGCCAGGCTGGTCAGCGAAACGGAGTCCATCTTCAGTCCTTTGGTCGGCCCCGGAATTCCTCGGAAGTCCCTCAGTTGGATAGTAGAAGAATTCCGGCCGCGGCCAAGGCCGGCACCTTGGTCGCCTCGGCGCCTCCAGGAACGAGATGGCCAGTACCATGCCCAGCGAGACGAAGACGACGGCGAGTTCGACGGCCCGCGCGGGCCTCAACGCAACGGCCCTTACCGCGAATCACGTTGCCCGTCAGCTTCATCGAGCACCCGCTGCGCGACACGGAACGCGGCATGCTGTCAGCGTGATCAACAAACGGCTCCGGCGATCCAGGCCGGGACGCGTCCAGATTGTGCCCCAAGCGAATTCGGTGACTATCTGCTGGAAGTCCCGGGTGAAATCGGTGGTCTTGGCGTTGGCCTGCTCGACATAGTTGTCACCCAGCACTTCGCGGCGCACGGCCCTGCCCTCGCCGTAACGGCCGGCCGCCGTAACTTGCTGTGATGGGTCGGGCATCCTTATCCCATGACCGTGGATGCGCTCCTGCAGTCGATCCCGCCGCTGGCGGTGTACGGCATGGTCGGCGCGGTAGTCGGGGTGGAGAGCCTGGGCGTTCCGCTGCCCGGCGAAATCGTTCTGGTCAGCGCGGCGCTGATGTCGTCGCGGCACGAGCTGGCGGTCAATCCGGTCGGTGTCGGCGCTGCCGCCGTGATCGGCGCCGTGATCGGCGACTCGACCGGCTATGCCATTGGCCGGCGCCTGGGCCTGCGGCTGTTCGACCGGCTTGGTCGGC
>DASXJI010000534.1:0-2598 GCA_036497495.1 Mycobacterium sp. | reverse complement strand
CCGGCCCAGTAGTCGTCCGGTGCGGCGAACAGCACCTTTCCCACGTAGGTGATGCGAAGTGCTGACGTGCACAGCAAGCACGGCTCAAGGGTCGTGTACAGCGTGAAGTCCCAATGACTGTCCGGCGGGATCTGCAGTAGGGCGTTCATCTCCGCGTGCGCCAATCTCGTGCCAGCGAGCTGCCCGGGCGGCGGACCCTGCTCGGCGATCCGGTTCCGGCCTTCCGCCACAACCGCACCGGCTGGGTCGAAAAGGGCCGCGCCCACAGGGAAACTGCCCGCCTGAAGACTCTCCCAGGCCAGTTCGAACGGGCGACGCCACCGTGCGTCGGGGAAGAGCCCACCAGCCGGGTCCCGCCAATCGTCCACCGTGCGCTCCGATCGGACCCCGCGATCTGACACGACCACAACGTAGTCCCCACGGGTCCTCGAACAAGCGTCACGGGGAGACCGACTACGGTGTGTCGGTCGTTCAGGGAAGAGGCTGTGTCACTCGGACCGTCGTGAGCGGCTGACGACTCTTCGCCGCAACGTGGAGGTTCTCCCGCAGGTCGACCTCGGAATTGCTAGCTTACGGATCGTGACTGGTTCACGAACGCTGGACGGCTCTGTCGGCCTCGTTGGCGCGGGCTACATCGGTCATCTGTTCGCTCAGCAGTTTGCCCTGGCAGGCCGCGAAGTACGAGTGTGGTCACCCGGTGGTTCGGCAGGTACCCTGCACGACCGCTTGCGTCAGAGCGTGTCCACACTGGCCGAGATCGGCGCCGTCGAGCGCTCGGCCGTCGACGAAGTACTGGACTTGGTATCCGTACACGACGACCTCGCCACGGCAGTTGCTCCCTGTGCCGCGGTCATGGAGTCAATCGTCGAGGACGCCGACATCAAGTCGGCCTGCTACCGCGATATAGAGGCGGTGATCGGCGCCGAGATCCCCCTGTGGAGCTCGACATCCAACTTTCCGATGACGCGACTCGCCGCCGGCATGGCCCACCCCGAACGAGCCGTCGTCGTCCATCCAGTCCAGACACAGCTGATCATCTTCGTCGAAGTCGTCGCGGGAGAGCAGACCAACGATCAGACGGTCGACACCACGATGCGGTTCTGCGAGGACGTCGGCCTGCGAGCGGTCCGTGTGCGCAAGGAGATCCCCGGCTTTCTGTGGAACCGGGTGTGGTTCGCCATGCTGCGCGAGATGCTGCACCTGGTGGACATCGGAGCCGCCGAGCCGCTCGAACTCGACTCGATCGTCCAAACCACGCTGCTTGCCTTTGTCCCGGTGTTCGGACCACTCCAGATGACCGATCTCATCGGCCACGACACGTTGCGAGACATCTCCGACGCGCTCTACCCCGAGCTCGCCGCCGATCAGACCGCGTCGACGACGATCGAACAGCACGTCGCCGATGGACGCCTCGGTGTCAAGAGCGGCCGGGGCTTCTACGACGACAACGATGAACGGGTCGCTGACCTCACGACCAAGCTCTATCGGATCGCCCGGCAGCTCGACACAGATTCAGCCTGAGCGACCCGGTGAACGGGCAGCAACCCGGCTCACCCCACAATCCCTCTCACCACCTGGCCGACCGGGCGCCCCTGCTCCATCTCCCACTGCACGCCCCAGGGGTCGATCCAGTAGAAGAACTTGTACGGATACGGAGTGATCTCCTCGGGAATGTGGTCTTGTCCCAAGAGGTCAATCTGGAGACCGCGCGACTGGTAGGCGTGCTTCTGCACACGGATAAACGCGTGAGCCTCGACCGCGTCCCGCACTTCGAGCGCCACATGGCGAATTCCGCCCACATCGTTCGTATTTCTGCGGAGGACGGTTTGGTCGCCTTTAGGGTGGTGGTAGGTGAACAGCTCCAGGTAGAGACCGATCTCAGCGTGCCTCAGAAAGCGGATGTCCAGCCTGATCCGGCCGTCGTCCAAGCCAGCATTTCGGGCAAACGACGCCAGATCCACGCCCGGGTAATCCATCGGCCCGTCGGCGTTGCTTGCCGGCTCAAAACCGAGCACGGTGCCGTAAAACTCGGTGGCGACGTCGAGGTCGTCCACGACAACGTTGACGTGAGAGATGGCTTGGACATCTCGGCGCGGGGCGAATTGAGCCATCGTTCCTCCGCGGGCTACATTCGGCCGGATTGAGCCTGAACGGGATCCGCAGCCAAGCCTAGTGACTCTCACGGGCCCGTGGCCCAGGCTTCATGACCGCTTCGGGCGGTCGGAGTGCGGCGGTGGCCCGACAATTCAGCGCAGCGTTCCCATCGGGCCGCTCTGGTACCAGCCGGACGAGGGCGCGAGCGCATGGGACGATCGGCGAATGCAGGTCGGATTGCACGCGCTCGGTATCGGTGCCGGTGCCCTTCGCGCAGTCATTGATGCTGTCGCGGCGGCATCGGAGAGCTCGGGTTTCGCCACGCTTTGGGCTGGCGAGCACGTGGTCATGGTGGACAGGTCGTCGTCGCGCTATCCCTACGCGGAGGACGGCCGCATAGCGGTGCCGCCGACGGCCGATTGGAACGACCCTATGGTCAGCCTGAGCTTTGCTGCCGCAAGCACCGAGACGATCGGCGTTGCGACGGGTGTGCTGCTGCTCCCG
>DASXJI010000533.1:0-5066 GCA_036497495.1 Mycobacterium sp. | reverse complement strand
GTCGGGGTTGCGCTCGAGCGCAATCCTGCGATGAGTCAAGTTTCAGGCAGCCATCTCAGGAGTGCTGCCATGCAACACCTCGGGATGGACGATCCGGATGCCGCCTTGATGCGGGTGCTCTACGACGAGCATGCCGCCGCTTTGTGGCGTTATGCCCTGCGGCTGACTGGTGATCGGGCCCGCGCCGAGGATGTGGTGCAGGAGACGCTGCTGCGGGCATGGCAGCACCCCGAGGTTGCCGACGACGAGCGATCGATCCGGGCCTGGCTGTTCACCGTCGCCCGCAACATGATCATCGACGAGCGCCGAAGTTCACGGTTCCGCAGCGAGGTGAGCTCGCTGGACGGCGCTGGTGCGCCCGAGCGTGCCGGTCCCGACCAGGTGAATGCCGCGCTGGACCGGCTGCTGGTCGGGGACGCACTGGCACAGCTGTCCCTCGAGCACCGCGCGGTGGTTTGGCGCTCGTACTACCTGGGGTGGACGACGGCGCAGATCGCCGACGATCTCGAGATTGCTGAAGGAACGGTGAAGTCGAGGCTGCACTACGCAGTGCGAGCCCTGCGGCTTACATTGCAGGAAATGGGGGTGACGCGGTGACGCCGCTGGCCACCCGGTGCCCTGTCGCCGGTGGTTGCCGACGACGCCCACGCGAAGTGGGACGCGAGACTTCGAGCTCTTGTCGCGCGTGTTAGGGCCGCCCGCGACTGGCCGGCAAACCGGGCATGGACCATGAGTTGCTCTACGACGATGGCTTCCACGTAGCGTCCGCTCGACGGGTCAATGGATGGCAGATCGGACATGCTGCCGCCGCTAGACCCGCCCGGATGCGCCGATCGCGGAACTTGCAATGTAAATCTGGACAACTTGCACCGGGGTCGTCCAGACCTACATTGCGAACCCCAGCAAGTGCGGGTCGTCCCTCGCAATCTTCAACTGGACGAGACACTACGGGGTGCTTCTGGCCGATGACTCCGCGCTGCGCGAGCGAGGAGGCGGTGCAGGCCGCCGAGGGATCCAGCAACGATGTCGCACTGGGCGTGGCCGAGTACGGGTTGGGTGGCGTGCTGCTGAGTCGGGACGCCGCGGCCGACCGTCACCGCGGGCTGGAGGTCATGGGGCAGGCCCGCGACATGTGGCTGCGCGAGCATGCTGTCTTCATGGTCCCGGTCGCCGACTTGTGGGCCGCCCGGGAGAGGGCCAGGCGCAGCGACCGCGATGCTGCCATTGCGGTGATTCGCCAAGCCGAGGACGAGATGCACCAGGCAGGACGGCTCGGGTATGGCGTTTCGGGCACCGGCATTCTGGTGGAGACGCTGCTGGAGCGTGGCGCCGAAGACGACCTGACTGAAGCCCAAGAGGCGATCGACCGGTTGGCGAACCTGCCGGCCGACGAAGATTGGGCGATGCGCGAGATCACGCTGCTGCGGCTGCGCGCGCTGCTGGCCCGGGCCCGCGGCGACAATGTTGCCTACCGCGACTTGGTGAGTCGCTATCGCGCGATGGCGGAATCGCTTGGCTTTGAAGGACACATGGCGATGGCCGAAGCGATGTGAGGGGCTCGTTGTCGAATTGGATGAGCCGCGGATGTTTGGCCCGCGCATGGGTCGCGATGGGGTCGTCAGCAACCGTGAATGTTCGATGATCCGGCCGCGCACCCGTCGCCTTGCATATACGCCGGGGGCGTCATCGTCTGAATACTGTCGAAGCAGAACGACTTCGATCGCAGGTGGCCCCGCTCAGGCCTCGGAACCGATAAGGCCTAGCTGCTATAGATGTCTGGCAGAACGGCTATCGTCTCGGGCAAAATCGTGTTGAGCGCCCAGTCGTGTATTTCACCCTTGCGGAGGATGAAGGTGAAGTCGGCGCCCTGCGTCGCCAAGGCCTTGTCTTGGAGGACAAGCCCATCGGGCGCAAAGATCTCCAGGTTTCCGAAGTAGACCGCGGTCGGCGGAAGCCCAGCCAGTGACCCGAAGAGGGGGCTGACCAGCGGGTCGGTGAGATCAAGGTCCCCGGCCCAAAGTTGGGGATTCTTGTGCGCAGTCGGGAGTTGACGCGAAAACACTGGGTCGTCGACAAATTGAATGGCCGGATTACTGAAGGTGAGATCGAGCGCCGGTGAAATCAGCACCATGTGCGACGGCACGGAGTCGCCGCGACGCACCAACTCCTGCACCGCGGCCAGCCCTATGGTGCCGCCTAACGAGTCGCCGTACACACTGACGTTCTCGGCCCCGTGCTGATGGATCTGCGAGGAGATCAGGTCCGCCATGGCGGGCACGACCGTGCCGGCGGTGCCGCCCTGTGGTACCAATGGGTAGATCGGCACGATCACGGTGGCGCCGGTGTTGCTGGCCATGGCAGCGTAATTGAACCAATGGGTGATGGTCGGCGAGAAAATGAACGCGCTCCCGGGAATGGCCACGACATTCTTTTCCGACGTTGACCCGGGGGACTGCAAGGTCCACACAGGCATCCCCTCGAACTCGCTGCGCTGCACGTTCATTCCCAGCGTGGTAAACCACGGCGGACTGTCACTCGATAGCAGGTGTCCTAGCGGGGTCGCGAGATCCACACCCAAGAAGTCCTCGACCGCACCCAGGACCCGATAAAAGCCGGTGAAGACCTGGGACACGAGCGATGGTTCACCGGTGAATGTGGCCGGCGCCGCGGTAGCGTCGGGCTGTGCGTTTACCGTCAGGTCCGCCAGGGCCGGGGTGGGTGCACCGATATTGGCGGTGACTGCCGGGTCGATCGACTGGCCATTGAGCGTTGAGGCGTCAGTGACGAGTCCGTTGGCGATTCGACCGGCCAGCGGGCTGACGGTGGGCGACGGTGTGGACAAGGCCTGCTCGAACTCGCGGCGCGCGAAGGCCAGCAGTGTCCACAGCATTGGGGGCTGGGCAGGCGCGTCGGGTGCAGTGGTGGCCGCGAAGGGGCTCAGCACCGTGTTGAGGAGACTCGACACGATCCCGGCCGCTGTGTTGACGGGGGTGACCGTCGTGGGCGCGGTCGTTGCGGCGGCGCTGTCGATCTTCGCCGCAATCGTCGTCGGCGGGGCGATGGCCGCCGACGCGACGTGTGTGGTCTCTCGGGTTGTCTGCACCGCGTCCGTAACGACTTGAGTGGTGTCAAGACTGCCGGTGGGTGCGGGGGCGGGGGGGTGTGCCGGGGCCGGCGTGCGGGTGGTCTTCGCCAAAATGTGTCCGGACGCCTGTGAGGCCGTGTTGGGCTGTGCGGGCCCGATCGCAGCGCTCGTTCGCGGCGCTGGGCTGGGGTCGGCCCCATCGGGTAGCGGCGCAATGACGTTGGGGATGCCACGTGTCGCGATGGTGCTCGCCGGCGCAGTCGCAGCAGTCGAGCCCGGCTCGGACGAGGCGGAACCGGTCGTTGAACTCGGCGGTGAACTGGTGTGCCGGCCACCGGTCCCCACTGCCACACCGGCCGCGGCCGAACGCCTCCGCCCGACCTCCCCCGCCGGCGACACCGAGGCCGCGGGGCCCGCCGGAGTGGAGGCGGCTGTCGAGGACGTGAGGGTGCCGCCGGGACTGCCGGCCGTCACCGGGTCGGTCGGGCCCAGCGGATTCCGATGACGATTGGTGGGGTCGTTCGTCGATGCCGACGAGCTCGTCGACGATGTATCAGACGACGGTGAGCCGGAAGTCGCCGATGAACTCGAATGCGACGACGAGCCAGGCGAGGAACTCGTGCCGGAATCCGTCGGCTCGGCGAGCGCCACCCCGGGCGTATTGGCGACTGCGATCCCCACCCCCAGCGCGACTGCCAAGGCGCCGACACGACCGATGTGCGTTGCGTTACCCATCGTCGTTTCTCCATCCATGTCCTGGCGGGAGGATGGCGCGGTTCCAGTGGATTGTCATTTGTCCACCCGGACTGCCCTGTGTAGTCATGGTTGTGATCTCCTTTCGCGCCGGCCGCCGATTTGCCTTGGCGGTCTGTTGTGGGCTGTTTGAGACACCGCTTCGGGTGGCAGTCGAGTCGACTATGCGCCGCGGGGACGCCAAGACCATCGGCCGTACGGTGTAGATTTGCCCGCTAGGGGTCGTAGATGCGCGTGGGTTCGGCCGCGATCCGTGCCTTTTGGGCTGATGTTTTGCCGCATGTGGCGGCCGCATGCTGGCTAGCATGAGCGGATCGATCCACGCGCGGATCCGCCGCTGGTGAACGGGGGCTAGCTGGGTGTGACCGGGTATTTGCGAACGGCCACCGTGACGTTGCTGTCGGCGGACGTCGAGGACTCGACGCGGCTGTGGGAGGACAAACCAGACGTTATGGCCGCCGCGATGGGCCGCCTTGACCAAATCGTGGGCGATGTCATCGCCGCCCATGGCGGGGTGCGTTCGGTGGAGCATGGCGAGGGTGGCAGTTTTGAGGTGGCGTTCTCCCGGGCCTCCGATGCGGTGGCGGCTGCGTTGCAGTTGCAGCGCGCACCGCTGGCGCCGATCCGGCTGCGCATCGGGGTGCGCACGGGTGAGGTGCGGCTGCACGATGAAGGTGGGTATGCGGGGCCGACGATTAACCGCACTGCGCGGCTGCGTGATGTGGCGCATGGGGGCCAGACGGTGCTGTCGGGCGCGACCGCGGAGTTGGTGGCCGATCGGCTCCCCGAGGGTGCGTGGCTGACCGAGCTGGGTGCCCATCGGCTTGGTGGCCTGCACCACCCGGAGCGGGTGGTCCAGCTGTGTCATCCGGATCTTGTAAACCAGTTCCCGCCGCTGCGGGTTACCGGAACCGTTGGGTCTGGGCATCTGCCGGTGCAGCTGACCAGCTTCATCGGCCGCGGGGCGGATCTGGTTGAGCTGCGACGGATTATCGCCGAGAACCGGTTGGTGACGTTGACCGGCGCGGGTGGGGTGGGCAAGACCCGGCTGGCGGTGCAGCTGGCGGCCCAGATGGCCGGCCAGTACCGCGACGGGGTGTGGTATGTGGATCTGGCGCCGATCGTCGACCCAGAGCTGGTGCCGCTGGCGGCGGCCCGCGCGCTCGGGCTGCCCGATCAACCGGGCCGCTCCACGATGGACACGCTGTGCGGGTTTGTCGCCGACCGT
>DASXJI010000532.1:0-3269 GCA_036497495.1 Mycobacterium sp. | reverse complement strand
CTCGCCCACCCATCGTGCGCCGCTACCGACCCACCGCGGCCGTCAAACGCAGGCCGCCATCGACGCCGCCGCCCGGACCGTCATCGCCCGCAAGGGCGTCCTGGCCACCACCATCGCCGACATCGCCACCGAGGCCGGCCGCTCGACGGCGTCGTTCTATAACTACTACGACTCCAAAGAGGCGATGGTCCGCGAGTGGGCGTTGCGGTTTCGCGACGAAGTCGGCGAGCGGGCCAAGCCGGTTACCCGGCACGGCCTGTCGACATGGGAGCGAGCCCACCAGGCCGCAGCTGCGCACTGGCACGCCTACAGACAGCGGCTGCCGGAGCTGATCAGCATGTCGCAGCTGGCGATGGTGAACGACGACTTCGCCAAGTACTGGGCTGACATTTGCGACATTCCAACGTGTTTCATCACCGAGATGGTGCGACGCGCCCAGGCCGACGGCTATTGCGCCGGCGACGACCCGCAGCTGCTCGCCGCCGCGATCGTCGCGATGCTGAACCAGTTCTGCTATCTGCAACTGGCCGGCCCGGCGTCGCGCCAGGACGATAGGCCCGACGACGAGGCCTGCATCGCCACGTTGACGAACGTCTTCTACCGAGCCATCTACTGCAAGGAGGGACGCTGACGTGGGTCGCACCGCCGGCACGCCCGGGGTTATTCGAGAATTCATCGGGCTGCCGTCGCCGACCGGCCGCCGCGCCGGCGCGGGCGGACACCCGTGCCAAGGGTTGTACTACCGCGGCGTCGGGCGCAAACCGAAGGTCGCGGTGATCGCGGCCCACTATCAGATCGACTTCTCCGAGCACTATCTCGCCGATTACCTGGCGACCCGCGGGATCGGATTTCTGGGCTGGAACACCCGGTTCCGCGGGTTCGAAAGCAGCTTTTTGCTCGACCATGCGCTGGTCGATATCGGCGTCGGGGTTCGCTGGCTACGCGAGGTACAAGCCGTGGAAACGATTGTCCTGCTGGGTAATTCCGGCGGCGGGTCGCTGATGGCCGCATACCAGGCGCAGGCGGCCGATCCGCACGTGACGCCAATGGCGGGCATGCGACCGGCGGCCGGTCTTACCGACCTGGTGCCAGCCGAGGGCTACGTGGCCAGCGCGGCGCACCCGGGCCGTCCGGACGTGCTGACCGCGTGGATGGACGGCGCCGTCGTCGACGAGAACGACCCTGTTGCCACTGATCCCGACCTGGATCTGTTCGACGCGCAAAACGGTCCGCCGTATTCGCCGGAGTTCCTGGCCCGATATCGCTCAGCGCAGGTTGCGCGTAACAACAGCATCACCGACTGGGTCGAGAAAGAGCTGAAACGTGTTCGAGCCGCCGGGTTTACGGACCGCCCGTTTACCGTGATGCGGACGTGGGCGGATCCGCGGATGGTCGATCCGACGATCGAGCCGACCCACCGTCAGCCGAATACGTGCTACGCCGGCCCGCCGGTCAAGGCGAACCGGTCCGCGCACGGCATCGCGGCTGCCTGCACGCTGCGTAGCTGGCTGGCGATGTGGAGTCTGCGAACGGCACAGACCAGAGCCGAGCCGCACCTGGCCCGGATCACCTGCCCCGCCCTGGTGATCAACGCCGAGGCCGACACCGGTGTGTTCCCGTCGGATGCTCAGCGCATCTTCGACGCACTGGCCGGCACCGACAAGTCCCAGTGCTCGATCAATACCGATCACTACTTCACCACACCGGGTGCGCGCAGCGAGCAGGCTGACACCATCGCCAAATGGATTGCCAAGCGGTGGCGTTAAGGGTCCTCGCCCACTTCGTTCCCGGTCCGAAGGTGTTGGATTTCCTTGCCCCGGAATCTGATTGGCTTAACATCCGCTGGTGTGCCGACGACGACTCCGCCGGGGCGGAAGAGGCTTTCCACCGGGAAATAGCCGAGGTCGACGTGATTTGGCATGTGCTGCGGCCGCTTTCGGCGGCCGACCTGTCCCGCGCGACTCGCCTGCGGCTGGTGCACAAGTTCGGCGCCGGCGTCAACACCATCGACGTCGACGCCGCCACCGAACGCGGTGTCGCCGTTGCCAACATGCCCGGCGCCAACGCGCCGTCGGTGGCCGAGGGAACGGTGCTGCTGATGCTGGCGGCCCTGCGCCGCCTCCCGGTGCTTGATCGGGCGACCCGCGACGGCCGCGGCTGGCCCTCCGACCCGCTACTCGGTGAGACCGTCCGCGACATCGGCGCGTGCACGGTTGGGCTGGTCGGCTACGGCAACGTCGCCAAACAGGTCGCGCACATCGTCGCCGCGATGGGTGCCACGGTGTTGCACACCAGTACCGGCGACGACGGGTTGCCCGGCTGGCGACCGCTGCCGGAGCTGCTCGGCGCAAGCGACATCGTCTCGCTGCACCTGCCGTTGACGGCAGACACCGACGGACTGCTGGGCACGGCCGCGCTGGCTCGGATGAAACCCGGTGCGGTGCTGGTCAACACGTCACGCGGCCCGATTGTCGACGAGAACGCCCTGGCCGACGCGCTTCGTGGTGGCCAGTTGGCCGCAGCCGGCCTGGATGTCTTCGGAGTCGAACCGGTAGCGCCGGACAATCCGCTGCTCGGTCTGGACAACGTCGTGCTCACCCCGCACGTCACCTGGTACACCGTCGACACCATGCGGCGTTATCTGGTGGAAGCCGTCGCCAACTGCCGCCGGCTGCGCGACGGCCAGCGGCTGGCCCATGTGGTCAACCAACCCACCGGTTATTAGATTGGGGTCGAGCTGGCACAGGCCCCGGGCAACCCGAAGGAAGGCGACCAATGCCGATCGCAATCACCCCTGAGCATCAAGACCTGGCCGATTCGGTGGGATCTTTGGTGGCGCGAGTGGCGCCGTCGGAGGTCTTGCACGCCGCGCTGGAAACGCCGATCGACAACCCTCCGCCGTACTGGCGGGCCGCCGCCGACCAGGGCCTGCAGGGCGTCCATTTGGCCGAATCCGTTGGCGGTCAGGGTTTCGGCATCCTCGAGCTCGCCGTCGTGCTCGCCGAGTTCGGCTACGGCGCGGTGCCGGGCCCGTTTGTGCCGTCGGCGATCGCCAGTGCGCTGATCTCGGCACACGACCCGGACGCCAAGGTGCTCGGCGACCTGGCCTCTGGCGCGGCCATCGCCGCGTACGCGCTGGACGCCGGCCTGACCGCGACGCGACAGGGCGACGCGCTGGTGATCCGCGGGGAAGTCCGCGCGGTGCCGGCCGCCGCTGAAGCGTCACTGCTGGTGTTGCCGGTGGCGATTGACAGCGGCGAAGAGTGGGT
>DASXJI010000531.1:0-4458 GCA_036497495.1 Mycobacterium sp. | reverse complement strand
GGGGCGTTGACCTCGGGACCGTCGACGCGGGCACCGTCGCGGTAGCGGGCCCAATAGACCTCGCGCCGGCGGGCGTCGGTGACCACCAGCACCTCGCCGGTGGTCTGTCCGCCGATGGCATCGAGGCTGCAGACCCCGTACACCGGAATACCAAGTGCGTGGCCGTAGGCCGCGGCGGTCGCCATACCGACTCGCAGTCCGGTGAACGGACCGGGACCGCAGCCGACGACGACGGCATTGAGGTCGGCCATCGAGCGCCCAGTATCGGCGATGGCGGCCAACACATTCGGGGTTATCCGCTCGGCATGCGCGCGGGCGTCGACGGTGACCCGCTCCGCCAACACGCGACCACCGGCCACCACGCCCGCCGTCACCGCTGGAGTCGAGGTGTCGATGGCCAATACCAGGCTCATGGACAGCTCCATTGCCACGTCGCGGTTCGAGTGTCGGAGTTGCTGATTCGCTCCAGACGGACGTCGAGATGTCGGTCGGACAACCGTTCGGCCAGGCCTTCGCCCCATTCGACTACGACCACGGCACCCTCGAGTTCGGTGTCGAGGTCCAGGCTTTCGAGCTCATCGAGCAGGTCGGCGCCGGTGTGGTCCAGCAATCGGTAGACGTCGACGTGGATCATGGCCGGGGCACCGGAGTGTCGCGCCGGATGCACCCGAGCCAGCACGAACGTCGGCGAGGTCACCGGCCCGTCGACGTCCATCGCCGCCGCAATTCCCTTGGCCAGCACAGTTTTTCCAGCACCCAACGGACCGGAGAGCACGACGACATCGCCGGCGCGCAATTGGCTACCCAGCTGCGCACCCAGCGCCACGGTGTCGTCGACATGCGGCAGCGTCGCAATGCCTAGTGACGATCGCTGGCGCGGCGAAGCCGGGCGCGGCGGGTCGCCACCGACGTTGAAGCCGTTGTCAGTCACGGCGCCGCACCCGATCCCGCCAACGCTGACTCAGCGCCGTGAATCTGCCCGGGGTGGCGTGCTTGACCAGTCGCGCCAACCCGTCGTTGACCGAAGCCGGCCTTTCCAGCAACACCAGATGGCCCGCCTTCGCGACGATCACCAACTCCGAGTGCGGCAACACCTCGGCCATTTTCCTCGAGTATTCGTCGGGGGTGACCAGATCGTGGTCGCCGCAGACGATCAGCGTCGGGATCTTGGCCAGGGTGGGCAGCGCCGCGGTTTCGTCGTGCGCCTGCAGAGCGTGCAGAAACTCCACCATCGTCGGGATCGGGGTTTCGAGCATCATCTTCTCCGAGAACGCCACGATGCTCGGGCTGACCCGCATGTCGGAGAACGACGCCGCACGCAGGATCGGCCCGATCACCGAACGCGCGGCGTTCCGGCCGCGCTGCGCCAGCTTGGGCGCCGAACGCGCAGCCCGTAGAACAGCTTCCAGCGCAGGGTTATTCAGGATCTCTCCCAGCGGCGACTCACCCACCCCTTCGGCCGCAGACGAGATCAGTGCCGCTCCGGCGATCCGGCCGCCGTAGTGACGCGGGAACTGCCGGGCGTGCGACAACACCGTCATCCCGCCCATCGAATGGCCTACCAGCACGATCGGGCCGCGCGGCGAAATCACCCGCAGCACGGTCTCCAGATCCTTGCCCAGTTGCGTCAGGGTATAGGTGTCCGGCGGAGCGTCGCCGGACCGGCCGTGGCCGCGCTGGTCGTAGAAGATCATCCGGACCTGCGCACCCCACTCATCGGACAGCCGCATTCGCTGAAAGTGGAAAGCGCCCATGCGAAGACAGAAGCCGTGGGCGAACACGACGGTCAACGGCGCATCGGTGGGCCCGACCTCGCGCACCGCCAGCGGCACACCGTCGGGGGTGGTCACCAGGTAGCTGCGGTCGCCGTCGAGCGTCTCGAAATCCTCGTCGGCAAAGGGATCGTCGATAACCGCACGGCGGTTGAGCATCGAACCGGCCACCGTAGCCCCGGCGACGGCACCCACGGCGCCCACCCCCGCGGCACCCGCCAGCCACCGTCCACGCCTCGACTTGCCTACGTGGAAGCCGTCAAGATCCTCGTCGCTCAACGATTTTCAGCCTCGCGATAGGTTCTGGTGATCCGTCCGCGCGGGCTGGTCACCACCTCGTAGTGAATGGTGTCCAACAGGTCCGCCCACTCCTGCGCAGTCGGTTCACCTCGGCTGCCCGGCCCGAACAGGATCGCCTCATCGCCTTCGGCGACGTCGACGTGACCTGGGCCCAGGTCGACGAGGAACTGGTCCATACAGATGCGGCCGACACCGGCCCGCCGCCGACCGTTGATCAGGACGTCGAGTCGTCCACCCAGCGACCGAAAGACCCCATCGGCATAGCCGATCGGCATCAGGGCCACCGTGGTGTCTTGTTGCGCAGTCCAGGTATGTCCATATGACACACCTTCGCCAGCCCGAATCGACTTCACCAGCGCCACAATACATTTCACTGTCATCGCCGGAACCAGGCCCATGTCACCCCGGGTGGGTACCGGGCTCAGTCCGTACACCGCGATACCGGGCCGAACCAGGTCGTAGGCCAACTCGGGACGCGACATGGTGGCCGACGAGTTCGACAGATGCGCCACCTCGAACGGCACCTTCTGGTCGCGAGCCAGGCCCACAATGTCGGTAAACCGTTGCGCCTGAAGGTTATTGATCGGATTGTTAGGCTGGTCGGCGTAGACCATGTGCGACATCAGACCACGCAACCGGATGGCGTCCTCGGCGGCGGCTTGGCGCAACGCGGTCAGCATCGACGGGTAATCCGCCAGGGGGACGCCGTTGCGGTTCAGGCCGGTATCCACCTTGAGGGTCACCGCGGCGGTGCGACCGGTACGACGGACTGCACCCAGCAACTCGTCGAGCTGCCTCGCCGACGACACCGCGATCTGCACGTCGGCCAGCAGCGCGGGGCCGAAGTCGATCCCGGGTGGATGCAGCCAGGCCAGTATGGGTGCGGTGAGTCCTTCGGCGCGCAGGGCCAGCGCCTCGTTGACGGTGGCGACGCCGAGCTCGGCGGCACCTGCAGCCACGGCGGCCCGGGCGACCTGCGCGGCGCCGTGTCCGTAACCATCGGCCTTGACGACGGCCATCACCTGCGCGTTGCCGGCATGCTCGCGCAACACCCGCACGTTGTGCTCGATGGCACCCAGATCCACGACGGCCTCAGCGAGGACGCCCGGTGTCAGCGATGTCGGCGTTACGACCACGGCAACCATTGTCCCAGAGCAGACTCCGCGGGCCGTATTCCGGCAGGTCAGTGTGCGAAGTGCGTGGCTTTGTAGTGCCCGCCGGGCTTGACCTTGTCCAGGGTGGCAAACGCGGTGTGGGCGTCGTCGTGCAGGGCCCGGGCCAGGTCAGCAGACAGCCCCTCCCGCACCACGATGCGCAGCACGGAGATGTCGGTGGCGTTGTCGGGCATGGTGTAGGCAGGCACCTGCCATCCGAAACACCTCAGTTCATGCGAGACGTCGAACTCGGTATAGCCCAGGCCGCGGGCCAGCCGGAAGGTGACGACGGGGATCGCCGACCCGTCCGAGATCACCTCACAGTGGTCGGCTTTGCGCAGCTGCTCACCCAGCCAGCGGGCGGTCTGCGACAAACTCCGCATGACCTGCGTGTAGCCCTCGCGGCCCAGCCGCAGGAAGTTGTAGTACTGGCCGATAACCTGGTTGCCCCCGCGCGAGAAGTTCAGCGTGAAGGTCGGCATGTCGCCGCCCAGGTAGTTGACCCGGAACACCAGCTCCTCGGGCAAGTACTCCTTGCTGCGCCACACCACGAACCCGATACCAGGGTAGGTCAGTCCGTATTTGTGGCCGCTGACGTTGATTGACACCACCCGGGGCAGCTTGAAATCCCACTTCAGTTCCGGGTGCAGGAACGGCACCACGAAGCCCCCGCTGGCCGCGTCGACGTGCACCGGGACGTCCACACCCCCACCGGCGGCCAGTTTGTCCAGCGCCGCGCAGATCTCAGCGACCGGCTCTAGTTCACCGGTGTAGGTGGTGCCCAGGATCGCCACCACCCCGATGGTGTCCTCATCGACGGCGTCGACGACCTGCTCGGGCGTGATGACGTAGCGGCCCTCCTCCATCGGCAGGTAGCGGGGCTCGACGTCGAAGTAGCGACAGAATTTCTCCCAGACCACCTGGACGTTGGAACCCATCACCAGGTTCGGAGTGCGCTTCTCCCAGCCCTTCCCCACCTTGGCCCGCCAGCGCCATTTGAGCGCCAGACCACCGAGCATGACGGCCTCGCTGGAGCCGATGGTGGACGCGCCGCAGGCGCTGAACGGGTCGTCGTCGCGCAGGTGATCGGCGTGGAACAGGTCGGCCACCATGCACACGCATCGCTGCTCAATGGACGCGGTGATCGGATATTCGTCCTTGTCGATCATGTTCTTGTCGAACGTCTCAGCCATCAACTTCTCGGCTTCGGGATCCATCCAAGTGGTGACGAA
>DASXJI010000530.1:0-2061 GCA_036497495.1 Mycobacterium sp. | reverse complement strand
TCTTCGAAGTACCACAGCTGATCCGTTCGTGGGACCGCCCGCTGCGGGTCGGCTTTGGCCATCAAAGCCCGGACCTTCTCCATGCGCTCACGCCGCTGCGCGGCGGCCGCGGGGTCGCCGAAGTTGGGTGACAACGCCTCGATGCCGACTCGGCTGCCCGCGGCAGTCAGGCCGTCGACGCGGTCGAACAGCAAGTCTTGGGCCGTCGCCGGAAGATACATCAGTAGCCCCTCAGCGGACCAAGCACTCGGCTTCGACGGGTCAAAACCGGCCTCCAGCAACGCCTTCGGCCAGTCCTGACGCAGATCCACTGCGACGCCGACCCGATCACAGGTCGGATCGAACCCGTCCTCGTGCAGTGTCGAGGCTTTGAAGTCCAACACCCTGGGCTGGTCGAGCTCGTAGACGGTCACCCCGTCGGGCCACGGCAACCGCCAGCACCGCGCGTCCAGGCCGGCCGCCAGGATCACCGCCTGCCGGATGCCCGCATTGGCGGCGTCCAGGAAGAAGGTGTCGAAAAACTTGGTCCGCGATGCGAAATAGCTGACCATCGACTTCATCCGCACCGGCAGTGCGGGTTCGGCCGCGACGACCTCGGCGGGCAGCTCAGGAGCGCCGTACCAATCCCACTCACCCTCGCCGGCGGTGTCGAGGAAAACCCGCGCGAACGGATCGCTGATCAGCGGATGGTCGCTCTCGGATTCGGCCGCGCGCGCCGCCGCCACGCCGAGTGCCGTCGCGCCCACACTCTCGGTGATTTCCCAGCTGTCGTCATCGGTTCTCACGGTTCCTGACCCTACGTGAGCCGGTGATACGGGAGAATCACGGTCACCATGACCTCCGCACCGACATCGCGCCGGCGCCACATCGTGCGGCTCGCGGTGTTCGCCGCGTTCTTGGTGGCGCTGTTCTATCTGCTGGCCGTCAAGCACGTGGTCAACATCGAGGACGTCCGGCGCTGGGTCAAGGCAACGGGACCGCTGGCACCTTTCGCGTACATCGTGTTATCAGCCGTGCTCGGCGCCATCTTCGTGCCGGGTCCGATCCTGGCCGCCAGTAGCGGGCTGCTGTTCGGTCCCTTGTTGGGCGTGTTCGTGACGTTGGGTGCGACGGTGGGCACCGCGGTGGTCGCGAGCCTGATCGGCCGTCGAGCGGGACGGGACAGCGCGCGGGCTCTACTGGGTGCCGAACGAGCCGATCGTCTTGACGCGCTGATCCAACGCCGCGGGCTGTGGGCGGTAGTCGGTCAGCGCTTCATCCCCGGCCTATCGGATGCGTTAGCCTCATATGCCTTCGGCGCATTCGGAGTTCCGTTGTGGCAGATGGCTGTCGGCGCGTTCATCGGGTCGGTGCCGCGTGCGTTCGTCTACACCGCGCTGGGCGCCTCGATCGGTAACCGGTCGCCGGTGTTGGCCTACGTCGCGATCGGCGTGTGGTGCGTGACGGCTGTTGCCGGTGCCTTCGCCGCGCGGCAGGGATTCCGGAAGTGGCGTGGGCACGGCGAGCCGGACGTCACGTCAGCTACGTCTCAGCAGTAACGTGGCCGAACGACTAGGCGATTTGCCCGCCTCGTAGCGAATTTTAGAGGCGCAGGGCCTGGGCTGCCGCCGTAGCCACGTCACCGCGCAGACCTGAGATCGGCCGGCTGCCTCGCACAAGGATTGAGTTCGCCAGCAGAATGACGTAGGTATCTGAGCCGGGATCCAGCCAGAGCGAGGTTCCGGTAAAGCCCGTGGCCCCAAAGCTGCCGACCGGAAAGATCAGACCGCGCGGCTTGGAAAAGTCCGTGTCGATATCCCAGCCGAAGCCGAACAGCTGCTGCCCCTCGACCGCCGGATAGTGCGGAGCCAGTAGCGGATCCGTGGTGTTTGGCGTCGTTGCGATGGCATTCCGGAGCGCAACGTTCGCTGCTTCGAGCTGTCCTGCCTTATGTCCGGGCTGCTGAGGAGTCGTCATCAACGCCAGAGTCGCTTGCTGCAGCGGAAACTTGCTGGGGCGGTTCGCAAGCCGATCGAGCAGGGCCTGCGCAAAGATGCTGACATCGTGCGCCGTCGAGAACAC
>DASXJI010000529.1:0-1502 GCA_036497495.1 Mycobacterium sp. | reverse complement strand
GCTCCCCGCAAGTGGACGTTCTTCGGCCGCGACGACAGGGGCTTGGATTACGCAAACGTGTTCGGGGAGAATGACTTGGTCCGCCGGTACGGCAAAGTTTCCTGAGAACGGTTAGTAACCAACGCTTTTCGGCGACTACCTCGCGTTCTGCGGCACCTGATTCGGCTTCGGCGCCGCGGTCAGTTTGTTCGCCTTGCGAATCCCCTTGTCCAGCAACGCTGCCGGGGCGAACTTTCTCAGAACCGTCAGCTGGCGCGCCAGCGGCCCGGCCGGGTAATCAGCACTACGGGCGATCGCTGTGTCATGTCTACTCCTAGTAAACCGATTGGTGTACCTATGCCGTCGCGACGCTACACCACTTGACGGCGTATGTAAACCGGTCGGTATACTCTCGATATGAGCAAGCAGGCTGTGGCAAACAAGGGTGGCCGTGGCGCACGTCAGCGCATCCTGGACACTGCCGCCGAATTGTTCTACCGCGATGGCATCAACGCCACCGGCGTCGAGCGACTCGCGGCTGAATCATCGGTCTCTAAACGTACTCTCTACCAACACTTTCCAAGCAAGACAGCGGTAGTCGAGGAATATCTGCGCGGCATCGGGCAACGGGCCGGCCGGCTGTCGACCGACACCAGTGAACAAATGCCGCGCCAGCGCTTGCTGGCCGTCTTCGACACCCCGAAGGCACCCACCTCGACGCTACGCGGCTGCCCCTTCCACAACGCGGCCGTCGAGGCCGCCGGAACCATGCCGGGAGTTCACGAGATTGTTCGTGTGTCCAAGGAAAGCTTCGCCGACGCGCTCACCGAGCTGGCCGGGCAGGCGGGTGCCACAGACCCGCGACAGCTGGGCCATCAGCTTGCCGTGCTGTACGAGGGTGCGGCCGCACTGGCAACCTCGCTCGACGACCCAACACCGTGGGCATGGGCCAAGACCGCGGCCGAGGCGTTGATCGACCAAGCCCTCGCCCGCTGAGCCTCGAACCAAAAGGCCGCTGTTACATCTGCACCACCAATCCCCGCTTAGAGCCGACAGATAATTTGCCCGCTTCGAGCGACAATCTCGGGGCGACACATTTGATGGTCAGAGGCGGGCGCGACGAAGGCCGCGAGCCTCGGTGGCCGAGTGATTTTTGCCAGGATTGCTCAGCGCGCCCCGCGGACCAGCCGGCCGGGACGCGCGCCGGTGTCGACCCCGTGGCGGCGAGTCACCGCGCCATTGACGATCGTGGCGTCGTAGCCCGAGGCGCCCTGAATCAGCCTCTTGCCACCGGCCGGCAGGTCGTAAGCCATCTGTGGCCGATGCAGCGTGATCGCATTCATGTCGATCACGTTGACGTCGGCCCGCTTCCCGATTTCGACGACTCCGCGATCGGACAGCCCAAAGAGTTGCGCCGTGTCATAGGACTGCTTGCGAATGACGTACTCCAGCGGCAGCGTCTCACCGCGGTGACGATCGCGAGCCCAGTGAGTCAGCAGGAACGTCGGGAATGATGCGTCGCA
>DASXJI010000528.1:0-2968 GCA_036497495.1 Mycobacterium sp. | reverse complement strand
CTTGACGCGCTCCTCGGTGGAGCTGGTCAGCTCGATCGCCTCCTCGCCCTTCCATGCGATTTTGGTGTCGGTGCCGCGGAAGTCGAACCGGGTGGAGAGTTCCTTAGCGGCCTGGTTGAGGGCGTTGTCGACCTCCTGCCGATCGAGCTTGCTCACGACGTCGAACGATGAATCCGCCATTGGATACGTCCCCTTCCTGCGAAGTTGGCCATTTGTTATTCGAGTACATCTTCGTTGTAGGCTAGCTACCCGTACTACACCGGCAGATTGCCCGAGCGGCCAATGGGAGCGGACTGTAAATCCGTCGGCTTATGCCTACCCAGGTTCGAATCCTGGATCTGCCACAGATGAATTGCGCCAACGGCGTTCGATCGTATGCATCGACGCCTGGAAGCACAACGGCGGCACACCGTCCAAGCTGGCCACAGGACGGTGTGCCGAGGGCAAGGCTCAGGCTTCGTCTCCCAGGAACTCCGACTCCAGAACCAGGTCTTTAAGTAGCGTCTGATACTCGACGTGGGTTTCGTGCTCGATGGTCTGCCACCGCTTGCCTTGCTGTTCCTTCATGTAGGAGCGGTACTTGGGTGCGCCAGGGAAACCGACGTTGTCGGCGACGACGATCGTTCCCGGATGCAGCCAGCCCCGGTCGACGAGCCGCTGCAGATCGTCGAGGTACACGTCCTTCCAGTGGTCGAGGAATACGAAATCCAAACAGCCCTCGGTGAATCCGTAGTCCTTGGCAAGCACCTCGAGCGTCGTCCCGTCGCCGACGGTGCCGTTGATGCAGGTGACGCGATCGGCGAGGCCGGCGTGCGCCCATACGCGGCGCGCCACCGAGGCGTTGGCACCGGACTTTTCGATCGAGAAGACTTTGGCACCCGGTGCCGCTCGGGCGATCCGCAGCCCGCTGTATCCGCAGTAGGCACCGAGTTCCATGGCGAGCTTCGGATTCGCGCGCTTGACGGCGGTGTCCAGCAGCTGGCCCTTCTCGTCGCCGACGTTCATCAGGATCGACTTGTCGTATGCGAAGTTGTCGATGGCGTCGATCGCGGCGTCGACATCGCCTTCCGGTGCGTTGGCAATCACGTACTCGGCCGTCGCCTCCTCCCGCCCGTCACCCATCTGACCCGTCCGTATAACGTCCCGGCCGCCGAGGGCCCCGCGCAGGAACGAGTACCTCAAGAATGGAAACTTCTGTCGCAAGGTCCTACTCAGACTCATTGCACCGAAACCTGATTTCCAGATGCAGACTTCGCCATTAGATCGGCCCTTTCTATCTCGCTCAGATCCCTGGAGCCGTTCCCGCGCGGTCGGACCGACGGAGTAGGCGAGCGATGTGATTGATGTGGATTATGGGTTGGCAGCGGGATCGGCGCGACGGTACCCGTGCGGTGATAGTGCGCACGCTGGTCTCGGGCGAGTGGAAAGTATTGAAGGTGTGTCGGGATGCCTTTGATCATCGCGTGGACTGCCTTGAGGTGCAGGCGATAACGCAATTCGTCCAATCCAGTCCAGTCCAGGCACAGCCGCTCGCGGATCACCGGCGGTAGCGCGCCGGTGGTGACCCACAGGATCAATTTCACCAGCGGTGTCTGCACGAACGGTTTCAGAATCAGTGGTCCGACAACTGTATTGGCGCGATCAGACAGGCGCTTGCTGGTCGGCGGCGGCATTGTCCGGTACATGTGAAAGCCCTCACGAACCGGGCGGCTGTCCTCGAGCACGTTGTTGATCATGTGCTCCCAGTACTGCTGGAATGCGTCCCAGTCGGGTGGGACCGGCCTCATGCTGACTCCGTAAAGGCGATACCAGTCAATTGATTCCAAGTAGAGGGCTTCTTTGTCGGCCGCTGACAGCGGATAGCCCGTGAGCTCGTACCCGGTCACGATGTCTTCGACGAACGTCGCGTGTGCCCAGAAGAAGGTCTCCGGGTTGAGCGCGCTGTATCGGCGACCGTATTTGTCGACGCCTTTGATGGAGCCGTGGAAACCTCGCACCAACTTTCCCCACTCGTGCGATGTGGGTCCCCCGTAGACGACCGACATGATCGGTCCGATCGACCGTTCACCGCGGGCGCGTGGATCCTCGAAAAACACCGAATGATGCTCGACACCGGCGGCTAGGCCGGGATGCATGTTCTGCAACATCGCTTCACGGAGGCCATTCGACAAGCGGAAAATCGGCAGGCGACCGAAGTGCTTCCACAGCAACCCGTCGGGGTCCAATGGGGCGGGGAGAAGTTCGGCCATCCGTTAGCTCCTAAGATTCCGAAACTGACTCGATGAAGTATCAGATAGGCTTACGGTAGTATCTGATACGGACAAGTGTCAAATAGGGGACTCATGGCGGAGACAGCAAGCTCATCGGTTGCGGCCGTCTCACGCCCGTACGGTGGCGTCAGCGCAACCGACCGGCGTCACCAGCGCCGCCAGCGACTGATCGAGGCCGGTCTGCAACTGTTCGGAACGCGGGGAATCGCGGCCGTGGGCATCGTTGACGTCTGCGCCGAAGCCGGACTTACCAAGCGGTACTTCTACGAGAATTTCGCATCGATCGAAGCGCTCGCCGAAGCGGTGTTCGAACACGTGACGGGCAATCTGGTGGCAGTGGTTGCCCCGGCGATCGAGGTGGGCGCCGGTCGTGATCCCCGCCCCGCGCTCACCGTCTACGCGCGCACAATCTTGAGCGATCCCAGGGTGGTTCGGTTGCTCGCGGTTGAATGCCAGACCGGCCCGCTCAAGAAATACCGCGACGAATTCCCAACGCGCGCAGTCGAACTCTGGTTCGCTTTCGCCGCCGAGGATGACACCGTGACCCCACCGCAGGACGTGCGCCTCAAAGCGTACGGATTCATCGGAGCCGCACAACAAATAGGCATGGCATGGCTGGACGGACACCTTCCGCTGACCATCGACGAGGTCATCGACGAACTTGTCGACATCTTTTACCGAATTTCCGGTATCGCCCC
>DASXJI010000527.1:0-2510 GCA_036497495.1 Mycobacterium sp. | reverse complement strand
CCGATCGCCCCGTCGGTGCCGAGGATCGCGATCCTGGGGCAGGTCACGTCGAAGATCCGGCCGGAGAACAGGTGCAGGTCGCGCTTCTCCTTCGGCCGGCGTACGTCGGTGATGGTGACGCCGGCGATCACGGCGGCCGCGACGAACTCGACGTCGTCGTTGAGGAACTCGTGCAGGCCGTTGATGATGTGCATCCCGCGAGCGATGCCGTCGAGCAGGACGATCCGCTGCTCGTCCGACAGCAGGCCGTCGGCAGGGGCCAACCCGCAGATCAGGTAGTCAGGTACCTGGCCGGCGTGCGTGATGGACTCGTCGAGCGACGCCAGCACCGGGATGCCGTTCGGAGTGCCGTCGAGGAACTTCCCGGCATCGACGCCGGCCCGGAGGCTGTCGATGACGCTGAGGATCTCGTACTTCTCCGAGTGCCGGACCAGGCCGTTGGCGGTCTTACCGTCCTGCTCGCCGAACAGTCCCTCGCAGTAGACGATCGCGGTGGAACCAGCAGGGAGTGCGAAGGAAGTTGCCGGAAGGTTGCATTCGCACTGTTCGGACGCGTTGAGGTAAGGGGTACCGTTCGCAAGCGAAGACATAAAATCCTCTGAGAAGTCTCAGAGAAGGCGACGGGATCGTGGCGGGGCGATGAGCCCCACGTTCAGCAAGTGATCTGCCCTGAGGGCCGGCAAGATTACCGGCGTGTTAACTGTACCCGATCGTGTCTGCCTGTCCTGCTTCCACCAAGATCCCCGCGCACCCACGACCACGCCTTTGGACCGGGCAGGGTGTAGCGTGAGGGTGTTGGTATTGCCAGCCCATCCGGAATGGCTCAGCTTCTGACGCTGATCTGCCCGAGCATCCGCTCACGCCGGACACATCGATTTACCGTTCAGTCGGGATAAATTTGAATGCTCCATCGTTGTTTAAGTCATTGATTGCTCCCTTTGGGATGCAACACTTTTCGTACGTGCCGAGCTTTGGCATCCTCGGCACCTACTCGCCGACAGCGTGCGGCCTGGCGACCTTTAGTGAGGCCCTGGCAAACGGCCTGACGGCCAGAGGCGCCGACGTCAACGTCGTGCGCATCGCCGACGGTAACGCCTCCGAGGAACCCAACGTCGTCGGCGAGCTCGTCAACGGCTCGGCTTCGTCCGTAGCGGCAACCTCCGAGCTCCTCAACCGGAGCGACGTCGCCGTCATCCAGCACGAGTACGGCATCTACGGCGGTCCCGACGGCGACGAAGTCGTCCAGATCATGGCCGGATTGCGCGTCCCGTCGATCGTCGTCGTTCACACGGTGCTCAAAAATCCGACACCACACCAACTTTCGGTGCTGGAATCGGTGATGGCATCGGCCGATCAAGTGATCGTGATGTCGGAGGTGGCCCGCCGGCGCCTGTGTGCAGGCTTCGTCGTCGACCATCACAAGGTCACCGTCATCCCGCACGGCGCGGCACTTCCCAACGCGAACGGCGTGCGGCGTCCGGCCCGGCCGACCATCTTGACCTGGGGCCTGCTGGGACCGGGCAAGGGCATCGAGCGGGTTATCGACGCGATGGCTTCACTCAAGAGCCTGCCCAACCCGCCGCGGTACGTCGTCGCCGGTCGGACTCATCCCAAGGTCGTCGCTGCGCAGGGGGAGGGGTATCGCGAATCGCTTGTCGCGCAGGCGAAACGCCTCGGCGTCGCCGATTCGGTGTCCTTCGACGCCGTGTTCCGCACCCCCGAAGAGCTCACCGCGCTCATCCAGACGGCCACCGTCGTTGTCTTGCCCTACGACTCGAAGGACCAGGTCACCTCCGGTGTGCTGGTCGACTCTCTTGCGAGTGGCCGCCCGATTGTCGCCACCGCCTTCCCCCACGCGGTCGAGCTCCTCGGTAGCGGTGCGGGAACCGTCGTCGCTCACGACGATCCCGACGCACTGGTCGCAGCGCTGCACCAGCTGTTGACCGATCCGCACGTCGCCGATTCGATGGCCACCGAAGCCCGGGGGCTGGCGCCAAGGGTCGCCTGGCCCGTCGTTGTCAACGCCTACGTCAGCGAGGCGCAACGCCTGGTGGCCACTCAATCGGCCGTGACGTGACCGGCGCCGCGGCCACCCCGGTGTTCGCGCACCTGTTGCGGATGACGAATCATCGCGCCACCTTCGAGCACGCCTGCTTGACCGAGCCCCGCCGTGAGCACGGGTACTGCACCGACGACATGGCCAGGGTGCTCGTCGTCACCACCCGCGAGCCCAACGCATCGGGTGCCGTGAAGGGCCTCGCCGGCAAAGCCCTGCAGTTCTTGAACGATGCCCAGTCCTACAACGGCTCCTGCCGCAACCGGATGAACCACGCCGGAAATTGGACCGACCAGCCCACCACAGACGACCATTGGGGCCGCTGCATTTGGGGGCTCGGCACCGCCGCCGCCCACAGCGGCGTCAGCCTGGTGCGCCGATTGGCCGTGATTCAGTTCGAGCGCGCCGCCAAGGCCAGGTCGCCGTGGCCGCGGGCGATGGCGTTCGCCGCCGT
>DASXJI010000526.1:0-11425 GCA_036497495.1 Mycobacterium sp. | reverse complement strand
CCCGCCATCAATGCGATCCCGGCCGTCGTTGCCGCGGCGCCTGGTATCGCGACGTACGCGGATCTACCGCTGACGCTGCCGCGAGGATTCGTCAAAACCTAACGCGCGGGAATGTTCTGGAGCTTGCCCTGGAGGTCGGGGCAGTACTGAGCGATGGCGCTACCGAGGAACTGGTACGTCTGTACCTGGGTGGTGCCCCGGGGAAGGTTGATGGAGAGAAAGTGTGCGGAGGCCGCAGCGTCGGGATCAACGCCGACTCCCAGCCGGTGGCACGCGATCTTGGCCAGGTACGGGCTGTAGTCGTGCGGCGCGTAGATGCCGAAACGCCCGAGCTGGTTGTCGAAATCGGTGTCTGGGTCGGCGAATGCCGGCGCAGACAGGCTGATCGCCGCGGCGACGGCAGCGACCGCAAGACCCGTGACTTTCATGGGCTGAATAGTACCTTTGTTGAGTCTGTGTCGAACTGTCGTCCTGGCACCCATTGTCACCGATCCTCCTCGCCCGGCCGAGCCACGGATCCGGGCTCGCGCTACGGTCTTGAACACCCGCCGTGGCCGGTTTCTTTCTAGTCGCCTATTCCGATTAGAGTAGCTAAGGTTACACACAGGCTAACTAGTTGAGCAGCCTTCGCCCATGGTTAAGGAACTGAATCGCCCATGACGACGACTGAACCGAGGACCGAGCCGTTGGCGACCCAAGGCTCCGCCGGAGGCACGCAGCCTGCACGCCGAGCGCCCAAACGGCGCGGCTTGTCCGGCCTGTTCACCCGCTTCTGGCTCGTGCTCACGGTCGTGGTTGTCGTCGCGCTGTCCGGATTCGTCGTCCACCGACTGCACGGTGTCTTCGGCATTCACAAAGGCTCGTTCGGTGGCGGCACGTCGGGCGAGGTCCTCGACCAGTTCAACGCCAAGACGATCACACTCGAGGTCTGGGGCTCACCGGGCAGCACGGCAACGATCAACTACCTCGACGAGAACTCCCATCCGCAGCAGGCCCTCAACGTGCCCTTGCCCTGGAGCAAAGTATTGAGTTCGACGAAACCCGGCATCCCGGCCAACCTGGTAGCGCAAGGAGACGGCAGTTGGATCGCCTGCCAATTCGTCGTGAACAAGCACGACGGGAGCGGTGACGTCATCAAGACGCCGAATCACTCGCCCCCGAACGAAAACGTCAATGCCTTCGTCTATTGCCTGGACAAGTCCGCATGAGCGAGACCACCGAGGCTGCGCGGCGCGTCTCCCAGCCGCTGATCCCGCCGTTCCTGCCGCGGATGATCCACCGGCTGGCGCTGCCGATCGTCCTGGTGTGGCTGGGCATTGTGTTCGTAACGAATACCATCGCGCCACAGCTGGAGGTCGTCTCCAAAAACCACTCGGTGTCGCAGAGTCCCAAAGACGCGGTGTCGTTCCAGTCGATGATGCGCGTCGGAAAAACATTCAACGAGTTCAATTCCGACGCCTCGGCGATGGTCCTCCTGGAGGGCGACAAGCCGCTAGGGGCCGAAGCGCACCGCTATTACGACGAGATCGTCAAGCGACTCGAGCAAGACAAGAAACACGTTCAGCACATCCAAGATTTCTGGAGTGATCCGCTGACCGCCGCGGGCTCCCAGAGCCACGACCAAAAGGCCGCGTACGTCCAGGTCTACCTCGCCGGCAACATGGGCGGCGGTCTGGCCACCGAGTCCAGCGAGGCCGTGCGCAAGATCGTGGACTCGGTGCCTGCGCCGCCGGGAATCAAGGCCTACGTCACCGGGGCAGGTCCGCTGATCGCCGATCAGTCCCACGCCGGCGAGAAGGGCGTCGCGAAAGTCACCCTCATCACCCTCCTGGTGATTCTGGTGATGCTGCTACTCGTCTATCGGTCGGTCAGCACCGTTCTGATCATGCTGTTCATGGTGTTCGTCGAATTGTTAGCGGCCCGCGGTGTCGTGGCGACGCTGGGAAACTACGGAATCATGGGCCTTTCCACGTTCGCCAACAACATGCTGGTGTTGTTGGCGATCGCCGCGGGAACGGACTACGCGATCTTCGTGGTCGGCCGCTACCACGAGGCCCGTGGTCTTGGTGAGACGCGTGAAGAAGCGTTCTACACAATGTTCCACAGCACCGCGCATGTCGTGCTGGGGTCGGGGCTGACCATCGCCGGCGCGATGTACTGCTTGAGCTTCTGCCGGTTGCCGTATTTCGAGTCACTGGGCGTGCCCTGTGCGGTCGGCATGCTGGTCGCGGTCTTGGCGGCGCTGACCCTGGGCCCAGCGGTGCTGACAGTGGCTTCGTTCTTCAAACTGCTGGACCCGAAGCGAAAGTTGCAAACCCAGGGATGGCGTCGCATCGGAACCGCCATCGTCCGTTGGCCCGCACCGATTCTCGCCATGACGATCGCGGTCGCCCTCGTCGGTCTGCTCGCCCTGCCCGGTTACAAAACGGACTACGACACCCGTCACTTCTTGCCGCCCGAGACCCCGGCCAACGTGGGCTACGCGGCGGCGGACCGCCACTTCAACCAGGCCCGGCTGAACCCCGAACTGTTGATGATCGAGACCGATCACGACTTGCGTAACTCGGCCGACTTCATCGTGCTCGACAAGGTCGCCAAAGCGGTCTTCCACATCCCCGGAATCGGTCGCGTGCAGACGATCACCAGGCCGCTGGGCACGCCGCTCGACCACAGCACCCTCGGTTTTCAGATGGGCGCGCAAGCCGCGGGCCGCATCCAGACCCAGCATTACCAAGAGGAGCAGGCGAAGAACCTGCTCAAGCAAGCGGCCGAGCTCCGGAAAACGATGGCAACGCTGCACGAGCAGATGCAGGTCACTCAGGACCTGAGCAACACGACGCACGAAACCACCAAGCTCACAAAAGAAACCGTGAAGATCACCGAGTCGTTGCGTGACGACATCGCGAACTTCGATGATTTCTTCCGGCCGATTCGCAGCGGCTTCTACTGGGAGAAGCACTGTTACGACGTACCGCTGTGCTGGGCGGTGCGGTCCATCTTCAACGCTCTTGACGGCATCGACCAAGTCAGCGAGAACATCGAGAATCTCAGCGCGAATCTCGACAAGCTGGACCAGATCCAGCCGAAGCTGGTGGCGCTGATACCACCGCAAATCGCCAGCCAGCAAGCAAACCTCGACACCATCATGTCGAACTACGCGACGACGAACGGGCTGAACGACCAGGCGAAAGCGCAGTCCGACAACGCCACCGCCCAGGGCGATGCGTTCGACAAAGCGAAGAACGACGACACGTTCTATCTTCCGCCGGAGGCGTTCAAGAGCCCGGATTTCGCGCGCGGTCTCAAGCAGTTCATGTCGCCCGACGGTCATGCTGTCCGGTTAATCATCTCGCATGAAGGCGACCCGGCTACTCCTGAAGGCGTCAGCCACATCGAACCGATCAAGCAAGCCGTGCACGAGGCGATCAAGGGCACCCCATGGGAGGGTTCCAAGGTCTACCTCGGCGGCACCGCCGCCACGTACAAGGACATGCACGACGGCTCCAACATCGACCTGTTGATCGCCGGAATCGCCGCGGCCACATTGATTTTCATCATCATGCTGGTCATCACCCGCAGCGTTGTCGCGGCCTTCGTGATCGTCGGTACCGTTCTGCTCTCGCTGGGCGCGTCATTCGGGCTCTCCGTGCTGCTCTGGCAGTACATCCTCGGGATGAATCTGCACTGGATGGTGCTGGCGATGGCGATCATCCTGCTGTTGGCGGTCGGATCGGACTACAACCTGCTGCTGATATCCCGGTTCAAAGAAGAAATTCACGCCGGACTCAAGACTGGCACGATTCGCGCGATCGCCGGCTCGGGCTCGGTGGTGACCTCTGCCGGTTTGGTGTTCGCCGCCACCATGGCCACGTTCGCCTTCAGTCCGCTGAAGGTGATGGCCCAAGTGGGTACGACGATCGCGCTGGGTCTGTTGTTCGACACCCTGATCGTGCGGTCGTTCATGACACCGTCACTGGCCACCCTGCTGGGACGCTGGTTCTGGTGGCCGCAGCATGTGCGTCCGCGCCCGGCCAGCATCATGCTGCGTCCGTACGGCACGCGTCCCGCGGTGCGCGAGTTGATCCACCGTGACATCGAAGACGAAACTGAAGCCGGGGTAGTAGAGAAGGTCTAGTTGCCTTGCGCGGCAGGCTGATTCGGCGGTCTCCGGCTGGCCTGACGACCGTGCCTCACCTCAGGTGCCGGGCGAAAAACCGGGCTCCGTCGTCCACCTCGAACCACGGGACACCGGCGTGGCCGCCCAGATTGGCGTGCAGCGTCTTGTCCCTGGTGCCGAAGGCGTCGAACAGATCCAGGGCTGGCTGCCGTCCCATTCCTTCGTCGTCCCACTGCAGCAGGAACTGCAGCGGAATGGTCACCTGCTGAGCCTCCTCCCGAAGGACATCGGGCACGAATCCCCCGGCGAAGAAAATGGCAGCCGAGATGCGCGGCTCGACCACCCCCAGTCGAATGCCGACGGCAGTCATTCCCGCGTACCCGACCGGGCCACCGATCTCGGCCAGCGAGAGGAGGGCATCCAGCGTGGCCCGCCATTCCGGGACCGCCCCTTCGACCAGCGGGACGATGAAGGCGTCGACGATCTCCTCGACCGGCTCGCCGCTCTCCATCGCCCGGCGGAGGTCCGCCCGGGCCTGCTCGTCAACGGCCGACCGAGGTCGGTCACCGTGCCCGGGGGCGTCGATGGCCGCCACCGCGAAACCGTACTCCGCCGCGTAGTGCCGGGCCCGGGCTACCAGCCGCGGATGCCGCTTGTGCAAGCCGCCGTTGTGGCCGCTCAAGATCAGCGGGGCCGGTGCGGATCCAGACGTCCACAGGACTCCGGTGATCTCACCGAGGATGAATTCGCGCTCGAGGATGCCGTCATCGAGGCGCTGTTCAGAAGTGAATTGCATGGTCGTGCCTTTCGGGAGTGCTGATTAACGGCGCTCCCGGACGACCTACCTCCCGACCGTGACCCCAGAGGGGAGCACCCACATCGAAACGTTCACGGGTACCACCTCCTCATCCTGTCGCACGGTCTCGAGAAAAGTAGCAGTAGTCGCCATCGTCTGCCAAGCGGTTTTACGGGGGCTCCTTGGCCCTACGCTAGGGTGCCTGAATAGCCCTGCCGCTAACGGGATTTCGGTAGCGGGGCGGTGTGGATGTCCCCATCCCCGCTGAAACTGGTACCGAGCAGGGACCGTACCGCCGGTCGCGGGCCGCTCGGCCGGAGCATGGTGCTGGCCGGCCGAGGTCGGACCGGGATCGGCCACCAGAACCACCGTCCCAGTAGCGCCGCGATCGACGGCGTCATGAACGAGCGCACAATCAACGTGTCGAACAGCAGACCAAGACCGATGGTGGTACCCACCTGTCCGATGATGCGCAGGTCGCTGACCACCATCGACGCCATGGTGAACGCGAACACCAGACCGGCTGACGTCACGACCTTGCCGGTACTGCCCATGGCTCGGATGATGCCCGTCTTGAGCCCGGCGTGGATTTCCTCTTTCAGCCGGGATACCAGCAACAGGTTGTAATCGGACCCGACCGCAAGAAGGACGATCACCGACATCGCCAGCACCATCCAGTGCAGTTTGATGCCAAGGAAGTATTGCCATACGAGCACCGACATGCCGAAGGACGCACCCAGTGAAATCGCCACGGTCCCCACGATTACCAAAGCGGCGACAAGGCTTCGGGTGATGATCAGCATGATGATGAAGATCAGGCAGAGCGAACCGATTCCGGCGATCCAGAGGTCGTACTTGGAGCCGTCTTTCCAGTCCTTGAAGGTCGCCGCGGTGCCGGCGAGGTAGATCTTGGAGTCTTCCATCGGCGTTCCCTTGAGCGCCTCCTCGGCGGCCTGCCGGATCGAGTCGACCCGCGCGATGCCCTCCGGCGATGCCGGATCGCCCCGATGCGAGATGATCAAGCGCACGGCCTTGCCGTCCGGCGAAAAGAAGTTCTTCAACGCTCGCTTGAAGTCCTTGTTCTGGAAGACTTCTGGCGGCAGGTAGAAAGAGTCGTCGTTCTTCGCCTGGTCGAACGCGTGGCCCATGGCGTTCGCGTTGGAGCTCATGTCGTCCATCTGATTGAAAATCCCGGACATGGTGCTGTGCATGGTCAGCATCATGGTCCGCATGTTCTCCATGCTGTCGATCATCGGCGGGAAATCGACGATCAGCTGCGGCATCAGCGAGTCGAGCTGATCGAAGTCTTTTGTCAGGATCTGGAACTTGTCATCGATCTCGTCGACGCCGTCAACGGCATCGAAGACGGATCGCAGCGAATAACAAATCGGGATGTCGTAGCAGTGCTTTTCCCAGTAGAAGTAGCTGCGGATCGGCCGCCAGGTGTCCTCGAAGTTTGCGATGTCATCGCGCAATTCCTCGGTGACTGCCTGCATTTCCTTTGTCTCACCGACCATCTTGTGTGTGGTGTTGGTGAGTTGCATCATGAGGCCGTACATGTGCCTCATCCGGTTCATGGTGTCCTCGAGCTCGTCGGCCTGCTTGAGCATGTCGTCCATGCGAGCCTTCTGGAACTTCATCGTCTGTACCTGCCCGGCGTTCTGCATGCTGAGCTGGAACGGAATCGATGTGTGCTCCATCGCGGTGCCCTCAGGGCGTGTAATCGCTTGCACGCGTGAGATTCCCGGGACGCGGAAGATGCCTTTGGCGAGTTTGTCGAGGACCAGGAAGTCCGCCGGATCGCGCAAATCATGGTCGGCCACGACCGTCATGACTTCCGGCATCAGTCGGGCCTGGGAGAAGTGCCGCTCCGCCGCGTCGTATCCCTTGTTGGCGGCGATGTCGTGCGGTATGTACAACCGGTCGTTGTAGCTGGTCTGGTATCCCGGCAGGGTCAGCAGCCCGATCAGCGCAACCCCGCACGCCGCGGCGAGAATGGGCAGCGGCCAGCGCACGATCGCGGTTCCTAGCCGCCGCCAGCCTCGGGTCTGGATCCTGCGCCGGGGGTCGAACAATCCGAAGCGACCGCCGACCACGATGACGGCCGGAACCAGTGTCAGCGCGACGGCGACCGCGACGACCATGCCCACTGCGCATGGCACACCGATGGTTTGGAAGTACGGCATGCGGCAGAAGCTCAGGCAGAAGGTGGCGCCGGCGATCGTCAGGCCGGACGCCAGCACCACGTGAGCGACGCCGTGGTACGTCGTATAGAAGGCGGTTTCACGATCTTCGCCGTGCTGGCGTGCCTCTTGATAGCGGCCGAAGAAGAAGATGGCGTAGTCGGTGCCCGCCGCAATTCCCAGCGATACCAACAGGTTAACGGCGAAGGTGGAGAGCCCGATGAGCTGGTGATAGCCGAGGAACGCGACTATCCCCCTGGCCGCGGTCAATTCGACGAAGACGGTGAGCAGCAGGCACACCACCGTCCGCACCGAGCGGTACACCAGCAGCAGCATGGTGAGAATCACCAGCATGGTCACCATGGTGATCTTGACGAGGGTGCTGTCGCCGCTGTGATGCATGTCCGACACCAGCGCCGAGGGGCCGGTCACGTAGGTCGTCACACCCTCGGGCGTGGGTGTCCGGTTCACGATGTCCCGGACGGCTTTTATCGACTGCTCGGCCAGGGTGGTGCCCTGGTTGCCGGCGAGGTTGAGTTGGACGTAGACGGCCTTGCCGTCGGGGCTTTGCGCGCCCGGGGCCGTGAGCGGATCTCCCCAGAAGTCCTGCACGTTCTGGATGTGCGCCGGATCGGCTCGGAGTTGTTTGATGATGCTGTCGTAGTAATGGTGGGCGTCGTCACCGAGTTTGTTGTCGCTTTCCAAGACAAGCATCGCGAAATTGTCGGAATCAGACTCCTTGAATAGCTTTCCGGTGATCTCCATCGCTTGCACCGAGGGCGCGTCTTTGGGGCTCAGCGATACCTGGCGTTGCTCCGCGACTTGATCCAGCGGCGGGACGGCCACGCTCAGCACGAAGATAATCCCCAACCACGCCAGGATGACGAGCGGTGCAAATTTGTGGATCATCCTCGGGAGCCGCGGCGGTTTGGCGGCTTCGGGTCTCGGCTGGTTGTTGAGCATGCGCCCCGGCTGGTGGTTGATCATGCGCCTTTGAGAACGCAGTAGGTAAAGGCGTTCACCTCGTGCGAGACCCGCTCGGCTTTAACCACGTCGTCGACAATGATGCGGCAGCCCAGGGTGTTGCTGTTGCCTTGCGCCACGATGTTTCCCACGACTGACGCCGCCTTCGTTGTCAGCTTCAGCGTCCAGGGCAGCTGGGCGCCGTCCACGTGCTGCGGATCGGCGTTGGTGTCGAAATAGCTGATGTCCGCCGTGGCACCAGGGGGACCCCAAACCTCGTAGGTGATCCGTTTGGGATTGAAAGGCTTGCTGTCGTCGGTCGCGCTGTCGGAATAAGCAGGACGCTTTTCAGACCCGAAGATGCCGTGGATCCGGAACACGGTGAAACCACCGAGGCCGATCACAACCACAATCACGAGCGGAATCCATACCCGCTCCAGCACCCTGAAAATCGAAATCCCCTTCAGCCATTTGCCGGGTTACCGGTCGGCGTCGCCTCACTTGCGTGAAAACATTCACCAACCGGTCGGCGAATCACGCTACCCGGCGGGACGAGTAAACCATGCTCGCAGCCCGAACTGTCGACTCCTTACCCCGCTCAAACGCCGATCCAGATATAACGCATGTTACGTGCGTAAACGGACGGTACCGGGTTCGCCAGCGGCCCGCAACGAGCCCGTCTGCGCTATCCTCGCGCCGTGCCGCAGCTCAGCTTCCAGCGCGCCCGAAGCGACGACAAAAAACGTCAGCGCGCGGCGGCGCTGGTAGAGGCGGCACGCACACTGGCGCTGGAATCCGGCGTCGCGTCGGTGACGCTGACCGATGTCGCGAGTCGCGCCGGCGTGCACTACTCCGCGGTGCGCCGCTACTTCACCTCACATAAAGAGGTGCTGCTGAACCTGGCTGCCGAGGGCTGGGCGCGCTTCTCGGACACTGTCTGCGAAAGCTTGGGTGAACCCGGCCCGATGTCGCCGGCTCGGGTTGCCGAGGCTCTGGCCCACGGCCTGGCGGCCGATTCGCTGTTCTGCGACCTGCTCGCCAACCTGCACCTGCACCTCGAGCACGAGGTCGCGCTCGAACGGGTACTTGAATTCAAGGAAGTCAGCAACGCTGCCGTGCTGTCGCTGACCGATGCGATCGAGAATGCGCTGCCCGGACTGGGACGTTCAGGCGCGTTCGACGTCCTACTCGCCTCGTACTCGCTCGCGGCCCCAATGTGGCAGATGGCGAACCCGCCGAAAAGGTTGGCCGACGAGTATGCGAAGCGGACGGACGTGCCATCCGATTGGAAGATCGATTTCACCGCCGCGCTCACGCGGCTGATCACCGCGACGTGCGTCGGCCTACTAGCCGAGTCCGATCAGAACTGACGCCTACGACCAGTGCCACAGCGACATGTCGCCGCGCGGGTAGTTCTGGCAGTTCTCGGTTTCCTTGGCGACGACGCCCTTGTTGTTCCAGAAGATCTTCATGTGATTGGGCCAGGCGAGCCAGAGCGGATCGACCTGTGGCGCGTAGAAGTTGGCGGAGTAGCCCCTGCGGTCGGCCGGCGACAGCGAGTAGAACCAGTGCGCCTTATCGATGGCGGCCTGATTGACGTTCGGGTGGTTATTGAAGTCGTTCATGTACCGCTGGTAATACACCGGCTCGTAGTCCCGTGCGGCGGCAAGGATTTGCTCGGCGTCGCACGTCGTCGAGATCATCCGCCGCGGGATCGGGAAGTCCTCGGTTGAGTCGTTCGATGTACAACCGTCACACGGACCCAGCGGATCCGCGTGGGCGGCCTGCGGGATGAACATCGGGGCGGCACTGAGCGCAAGCGCTGCAAGACCGGCGCGGACGGCACGGCTCAGACGAAAAAGACGCATGCGGTCACTATAACGCTCCGATAAAGGCTGCGCCCAGGGGCTGGGAAGCTTGGCTAACCAACCGGCGGCGTGATCTCCAGGCCCACGTGCACCTTGTCGATTCCGCCCCGCACGACCGAGTGCACATAGAACCACGGCGCGTGGTACCAGTACCGCTTGAGGACGGCGTTGTAGACCCGGCGGGTCTCCGACTTCGGCAGCACCCGGGCGACGCCTTCGACGTCGTCACTCTTGGCCTTACCCAACGATCCGCTCTTGGCGATCGTCACCCGCGGAGTGTTTTTGATCCGCTTGGTTTTCCACGATCCGTCGTCGGTGATCACCAGAAGCTTATCGCCCTCCGGCACACCCCAGATCGCGGTCGGCTTGGGCCGACCGTCCTTGGTAAAGGTGGTCAAGAGCAGGTACTTGGATTTGATGACGTCGTCAAAGCTGGTAGTCACGCCTCTCTTTATATCCGCTTCGCTTCGGGCCGGCCTCTTGGCGTCGAGAGAACTTCCACCGCTTCTCGCCCCATTAGCCGCCGGGTAGCTCGCGGCGCTCGATCAGGTCGCCCAGACCCTTTACGCCGAGCCGTTCCCGGAACGCATGGGCGGTGTAGCCGACGGCTTTCGCGTCGGTTCGGGCGCGCACGGTCGCCGAACGCGGCAGGTTGAACAGCACACCGAATTCGCCGAAGTAGTCGCCGGACCGGGCTACCTTGACCAATTCCTCCCCGCCTTCGGCTGTTTCGCGCACGATCTCGAACTCGCCTTCGGAAACCACATAGATCAGATCGCCCATGGTGCTCTGCTCGAACAGCACCTCACCGGCTTTCCGGTGCACCGTCTCCGGCGGCCGGCTCGTCGACGCGACGGCAGGTACCAGGTCGACGACGCGGTCGGCCAGCGGCAGCATTCGGCTGTCGTGGGTCGCAACAACCACCACCCGTTCGCCCTGAGCCAGCGAACGGATCAGTCGCAGCACCTCCTCGACCTGGATGAAGTCAAGGTGGGCGGTCGGCTCGTCGGCGAGGATCAGGGGCGGATCCAAAGCGATCGCACGAGCAACGGCGACGCGTTGTTGCTGGCCGCCGCTGAGGTCACCGGGGCGATGTTTTAGACGATCCGCAAGACCTACCTGCGTCAGCAGTTCCTCGGCGCGCTGGCGGGTAGCCGAGCGTGACATTCCGGCCGCGCGCAGCGGGATCATCACGTTCTCCAGAGCGGTCAGGCTGGGCACCAAGTTGAACGCCTGGAAAACAATCCCAACTTGGTCGCGGCGGTACTTGGCCAGCACACCGCCTTCCAGCGCCGTGATGTCGACGCCGTCGAACGTGATTGACCCGGACTTCGGGCGCAGAATCCCACCCAGACAGGACAGCAGGGTGGTCTTCCCGCAGCCGCTGGGCCCGAGCAGGATCATCAGCGATCCCGCCGGCACATCGAGGCTCAGACCGTTGATCGGCCGGACCGCGTACCCGCCGCTGGAGTACTCGACGACGAGGTCGGCAATGCTC
>DASXJI010000525.1:0-5095 GCA_036497495.1 Mycobacterium sp. | reverse complement strand
ACCGCCTGCTCGTCGACGCTCATCGGAATTCCGCCGCGTTGCCGAGCACCTGACCGCCGTCGATCACCAAGGTGTCGCCGGTGATCCAGCTCGCTTCATCTGACACCAGGAAGGCGACCGCAGCTGCCACGTCGGGGGGCTCGCCGATGCGTCCCAATGCCGTCCGCTGCGAGACAAACTGTTCGTTGTCCTTCCACAGCGCCTCGGCAAGCTTGGTCCGAACCACCCCCGGACAGATGGCATTCACCCGCACCCGCGGTGAAAGCTCCAGTGCCAGTTGCTTGGTGACGTGGATCAGCGCGGCCTTCGTGGCGTTGTACATGCCCATGTTCGGCGACTGGTGCATCCCGCCGATTGACGCGGTCTGCACGATCGCGCCACCGTGCTCGACCATCCACGCCTTGGCCGCCAGTGAGGTCCACAGCAGTGGCGCCCAGAGATTGACTTCGAAAGTCTTCGCGAAGCGGGCGTGATCCTGGTCGATCAGCGGACCGTACGCCGGATTGGTGCCCGCATTGTTGACCAGAATGTCGATGCTGCCGAACCGGTCCAGTGTCAGATCGACGCACTGCCGTGCGGCCTCCTCGTCTGCCGCGTGGGCGGCCACTCCGATGGCATTGTCGCCGACCTGCTCGGCCGCCTCGTCCGCGCTCTCCTGCTTGCGGGAGGTGAGCACGATGTTCGCCCCTTCGAGCGCCAGCCGTTGTGCGATGGCCAACCCGATCCCCCGGGAACCTCCGGTGATGATCGCGGTGCGGCCGTTCAGGTTTGATGTGGTCACAGTGCCTCCATCAGGCTGTGCTGGTAGCGGCGCATCCCGCGCAGCCAACGGTCGTAGTCGGTGCCTTTGTGCCGGTACATCTCGAGAACTGCCGGATGCGGGAGGATCAGGAAGCGCTCCTCCTCGACGGCCGCCAGCACGACCTC
Organism: Mycobacterium sp.; assembly: GCA_036497495.1. Lineage (GTDB taxonomy): Bacteria > Actinomycetota > Actinomycetes > Mycobacteriales > Mycobacteriaceae > Mycobacterium. The sequence goes on along the minus strand of DASXJI010000525.1, from coordinate 4,168 downwards.
TGCGACGTCAGCCGGCTCGATCACGTCGCCCGCGCTGGTGACCGCACGGGTTGCCAGGCGGGCCAAGGGATCCTCGGACTCCCCTGGCGAATACAGCAGGTTGGTGTTGACTCCCATCGGGCACAGACAGCTGACCCGCACGCCCTGGTCACCGAAGGTGATGTTCAACCACTCGGCGAATCCGACCGCGGCGTGCTTGGTCACCGAGTAGGTCGCCGACCCGAGCTGAGTGAGCAGCCCGGCCGCCGACGCGGTGCTGACGAAATAGCCTTCGCCACGTTCGACCCATCCGGGCACCAGCAGTTGCGCTGCGCGGATGTGGGCCCGCAGGTTGACGTCGATGGACTGATCCCATTCATTCTCGGTGACGTCCAAGCCGGACACGCCGGTGATGCCCGCATTCGCGAAATACAGGTCGACGGGTCCGAACTCGTTTTCTGCCAGCGCGATCAACTGCTTGATGTGCTCGGTGTCGGAGACATCGCCGCCGGCAGCGATGGCCGTGCCGGGCCGGTCGGCGTTGATGCCGCTTGCCACGGCATCGGCAGCCTGCGAATTTATATCGGCCACAACGACTCTGGCATTCTGGTGTGCCAGCTTGGCGGCCAGCGCCGCCCCGATACCGTTACCGCCGCCGGTGACGACAGCGATTTTGTCGGCAACTTTCACGACCGATTCCTTTCTTCTTTGAACAGCAACCGGACAATCCATCCCCGGGTCTCGGCCGGGTCGATCACGTCATCGAGTTCGAAGGTGGTGGCCGAGGTTAATGCCTTGCCGTGCTGATAAGCGGCCTCGACAAGTTTGTCGAACAGATTCTCCCGCTCGACCGGGTCGGCGACGGCGGCCAATTCCTTGCTGAATCCCAGCCGAACGGCGCCCTCGAGACCCATGCCGCCGATCTCCCCGGTCGGCCAGGCAACAGTGAACTCCGGAGCGTGAAAAGAGCCCCCGGCCATCGCCATCGCGCCCAGCCCGTAGCCCTTGCGCAGGATGACCATCCCGAACGGCACGGTCAGCCGCGCCCCGACGATGAACAGCCGACTGAACCGCCGGACCGCGGCGTCGACTTCGGCATTCGGGCCGACCATGAAGCCCGGCGTATCGCACAGCGAAATGATCGGCAACCCAGCCGATTCACAGAGCGTCAAAAAGTCGGCCATCTTGTCCGCGGCCTCGGCGTCGATGGCTCCGCCGAGATGATGACTGCTGTTGGCAACCAACCCGAACGCCGTACCCTCGACTCGGACCAGCGCGGTGACCACGCCGACTCCGTAGTCGGCCCGCAGCTCCAAAACGGATCCGACGTCGGCCACCGAGTCGATCGCGTGGTGCACGGCGTAGGCCCGTAACCGGTTCTCCGGCACGACGTGTCGCGCCCGTCTCGGATCAGGGGCCTCCCAGTCGGACAACCTGCCCTGGAAATAGGACAGGTACCGCTTGGCCAGCGACACCGCATGCGCCTCGTCGCGAGCGGCCAGTCCGACAACCCCGTTGCGCCGCTGCACGTCGAGGGGCCCGATATCCTCCGGCCGGTATTGGCCGAGCCCGCCGCCTTCGATCATCGCCGGACCACCCATGCCGATGTTGGCGTCGGGAGTCGCGATGATCACGTCACAGGTGCCGGCCAGCGCCGCGTTGCCGGCGAAGCAGCGCCCGGACACGATCGATACCAGCGGCACCTGCCCGCTGAGCGCGGCCAGCGTGCGGAAGGTTGGCACGTCAAGGCCGGCCACGGTGGCAACATCGGTGTCGCCCGGCCGACCGCCGCCGCCTTCGGCGAACAACACCACCGGCAGCTTTCTGCGGGCGGCCCGCTCGAAGACCCGATCGGTTTTAGCGTGGTTGCGCATGCCCTGGGTGCCGGCGAGCACGGTGTAGTCATACGACAGCACGGCGGTCTCGACGCCACCGATTCTCGCCACTCCCGCGACCAATCCGTCGGCTGGGGTGTTGGCGATCAGATCGCCCTCCGAGCGCCGGCTGCGCTGCGCCGCCACCGCCAGCGCACCGTACTCCACGAAGCTTCCCGGGTCGACCAGGTCGGCGATGTTCTCGCGGGCGGTGCGACGATTCTGGTTGTGCCGCTTGGCAATCGCCTTCGGCCGACCCTCGTCGAGGGTGAGCAGGTGCCGGCGACGGACTTCCTCGAGGTCGGCGCGGTGTCGGTCCAGGTCGAGTGCGGCGACATCCTCGGCGCCGGCGCTGTCGCCGGTGCGGGTGAACACCACCACGGGGTCTCCGGTTCCGATCACCTGCCCGACCGTCACCAAAGCCCGGACCGTGCGCACCGCGTCCGGCGCGGTGAGCACATGTTGCATTTTCATGGCCTCCAGCACCGCCAGTGGCGCGCCTGCGGGGAACTCGACTCCTTCGGCCGCAACCTCGATCACGGTGCCGGCCAGCTGCGCCCGCAGCACTTCCTCCCCCGGATACAGTTCCAGGGGCGCGGGTCGCGGCTCATGACGACGAGACTGCGCGGCGACGACAAAGGTGGAGAGGTTGTCGTCGATAAAGTCGGTGGTGACCGGTCCGGTGTGAATATGGCTGTGCGACAGCACTTCCCGCAGGAATCCAGTGTTGGTGCGGATTCCTTCGATACCGAACTCGTCCAGCGCCGTCTGCGCCTTGCGCACCGCGGCGGAAAACGACGATCCGCGTACCCGAGTGATCACTTTGGCCAGCAACGAGTCATAGCGTGGGCTCGGCGTCAGTCCGGGACGCCCGAAGGTGTCGACCCGCACGCCGGGTCCGCTGGGCGGCGAAAAGACGGTGAGCGTGCCCGCGGTGGGCAGCACTGATCCGTCGGACTCCATGGTCTCCATGTTGACCCGCGTCTGGATCGCGATACCGCGGACCGCGGCGAGCGCACCGACGACTTCGTCGCCGTCGGCGACGATCCCGGCCGGCAACCTCAGCTGGTGAAACGACGCGCCCTGGGCGATTCTCAGCTGCACGGCGACCAGGTCGACGCCGGTGACTTCTTCGGTCACCGTGTGCTCCACCTGGATCCGCGGGTTGACCTCGAGGAAGACGAACTGCTCACCGGTCACCAGGAACTCGACCGTGGCGATTCCACGGTAATCCGCCTGCGCGCACAACCGAGCCGCTGCCCGGTGCAGCTCACGACGCAGTGCTGGCGAAATACCCTGTGCCGGTGCGATTTCGACCAACTTCTGGTGGCGGCGCTGAATGCTGCAGTCCCGGTCGCCCAGCGCCAGCGCGCGCGACGGCGTTGCGACGATCTGCACCTCGATATGCCGTGCGTCGGCCAGATGCGCCTCGGCGAAGAGCGCCGGATCGCCGAAGCCGAGTTGCGCCTCCGCGGCGCACTGCCGGTAGGCGTCGTCAATCCGGTCCGCGCTGTGCAGTATTCGCATGCCGCGACCGCCGCCGCCGCCAAGCGCTTTGATCACAATCACGCCATCGTGGGCGGCGGCGAACGCGCGGATGTCGTCGACGCTGCTGGGTCCGTCGGTGGCCGGCAGTACCGGCACGCCGGCCGCTGTCGCCGCGCGCCGGGCCGCGGACTTGTTGCCGAACAGTTCGAGCGCGACGGCGTCGGGCCCGACGAACGTGTATCCCGCTGCCGCACACGCCTGCGCGAAACCGGGCTGTTCGCTGAGAAACCCGTAACCGGGATGGATCAGCTCGGCGCCGGAGTCCTTGGCCGCCGCCAGGATCGCCGCGTCGTCGAGGTATGCGGCCGGGCCGGCGCCCGGCAGAGCGATCGCTTCGTCGGCAGCGTGTACATGCGGGCTGTCGGCATCGTCCTCGGCGTAGACCGCGACGGTTGGCATGCCCAATTCGGCTGCCGTGCGGATGATTCGAAGCGCTATCTCGCCACGGTTCGCGATCAGCAGCGTCGCCGTCATCGGAGCGGGCTGCCCCACTGCACCCCTTCGCGGACCTTGCCTTTGAGCAGCTTGCCGCCCGCGTTGCGGGGCAGTGCGTCGTCAACCACCGTGACGTACTGCGGAACCTTGTAGTCCGCGAGCTGCCCGCGGCAGTGTTCGAGCACCGCCGCCACATCGACCCGGTCCTGGCCGCCGAACACCACGGCGCCGACCTTCTCACCCATCACCTCGTCGGGCACCGCCAGCACGCAGGCGTCCGCGACACCCGGAGCCGAGAGTAACGCCGCCTCGACCTCGACACTCGAAACGTT
>DASXJI010000524.1:0-5974 GCA_036497495.1 Mycobacterium sp. | reverse complement strand
TCACGGCCGACGATCCCGAAGCCGGTGCGCTGCGAGTAGCTGGTGCCGACCTCGAATCCGGTGGCGAAAATCAAACAGTCCAGCGGGTATTCGACACTGTCCACGACGACGCCGTTTGCGGTGATCTGCTCAACGCCGAGGCCTTGGGTGTCGACCAGCGTGACGTTGTCGCGGTTGAACGCCAGCAGGTATTCGTCGTGAAAGCACGGCCGTTTGCAGTAGTACCCGTACCACGGTTTGAGCGCCCCGGCGGTGGCCGGGTCGGTGACGATGGCCTCAACGCGCGCTCGGATCTCTTCCATTTTGGCGAAGTCGGCCATTTCAGCGGCGTTCGGCCCGCCCTCGTTGACGATCGGCATTTTCTTGGTGAGGCTGGTCCACGCGTCGTCGACCAGGTCTTCGTCGGATGCGCCTCCGGCCGTGAGGATTTGAAAGTTCTCCATGCGACGCTGTTGCCAACCGGGCTCCAGCGACGCGGCCCAATCCGGTTCGGTCGGCCGGTTGGCACGCACGTCAACCGTCGACGGGGTGCGCTGAAAGACCAACAGCTGACCGGCAGATTCGGCGAGTCGCGGCACACACTGAATGGCGGTGGCGCCGGTGCCGACGATCCCGACCCGCTTGCCGGATAGGCCGCGCAAGTCGTCACCGGTGTATTCGTAATCCCAGCGGCTGGTATGAAAGGTATGGCCGCCGAAGTCGGTAATCCCGGCTATGCCAGGTAGTTTGGGCTTTTGCAGGTAGCCGTTGGCCATCGCAACGAACCGGGCCCGAATCTGGTCGCCGCAGTCGGTAGAAATCACCCACCGGGAACTGCTTGGTTCCCAGCGGATTTCCTGTACTTCGGTCTGCAGGCAGGCGTCGCGGTACAAGTCGAAGTGCTCGGCGATCCGACGGCAGTGCGCCCAAATTTCGGGCCCCTTCGCGTACTTCTCGGTCGGGATGTAGCCGAGCTCTTCGAGCAACGGCATATAGACGTAGGATTCGACGTCGCAGGCGATTCCGGGGTAGCGGTTCCAGTACCAGGTGCCGCCGACGTCGGCGGCCTTGTCGATCAGCCGCACATTCTCGACGCCGAGCTGCTTGCACCGCGCGCCAATCAGCAGGCCGCCGAAGCCGGCGCCGACGACCGCGACGTCGACAAAATCGGCGATCGGGTCGCGGCTGAAGTCTGGGTCGGCCCACGGATCCTCGCCGAACTTGCCGAATGCGCCGGTTATCTCGACATACTGCGCGATGCCGTCGGAACGCAGACGCCGCCGGCGTTCTTCGGCGTACTTCGTGCGCAGCGCATCGGGATCGAACGTATCTGCGCTGCTGGTAGAGGTCACGGCTGAATATTGGACCAATTTTGTGACCCAGGCAACGTCGCGCGCAGGACAAGTGTTTGGGATTGAGCTGCGACATCGTCATCTACCGTGCACGGACACGTTACGGCTCCGATGCCAATTAGCTGATCAACAACGCAACTCTGGTGGCATGAGCCGCGACAACGACGATGCAGAGCGAAGCGATCGGGTGGGGGCACCTCCCGCTTGCGGGGGCGAGTGGCGCACATGAGCACTGAGTCGGTGCTCATCACCGCGGAAAAACCGGCCCCTGGCACCCGTTCGTCGGCCGAGCCGCGCTATTCCCTGTTGTTGTCCACTGATCCCGCTCAAGTCGAGGCAGCGCAACGCCTGCGCTACGACGTCTTCAGCAGCGAGCCGGGTTTCGCACTGACCGGGCACGGTGACGGCCTCGACGTCGACCGCTTCGACGAGTACTGCGACCACCTGTTGGTGCGCGAGGACAACTCCGGTGAGTTGGTGGGTTGCTATCGCATGCTTTCCCCGACTGGCGCGAGCGCCGCCGGGGGGCTTTACACCGCAACGGAATTCGACATCCAAACGCTGGATTCGCTACGGCCATCACTGGTCGAGATGGGCCGTGCGGTGGTTCACAACGATCACCGCAACGGCGCTGTCGTCCTGCTGATGTGGGCCGGCATCCTGGCCTACCTCGACCACTGCGACTACGACTACGTCACCGGTTGCATATCGGTGCCGGTGGCCGGGGACGGCGGACCGCCGGGCAGCCAGATTCGCGGTGTGCACGATTTCGTGTCGCGGCGCCACGCCGCTCCGGCCGACTGCCGGGTGCATCCGCACCGGCCGGTGGTCATCGACGGACGCTCGCTCGACGAGATCGCGCCGCCCGCGCGGCCGGTGATACCGCCGCTGATGCGCGGCTACCTGCGGCTGGGTGCGCGCATCTGCGGCGAGCCGGCCCACGACGCCGACTTCGGCGTGGGTGACTTCCCCGCGCTGCTGGACAAGCGTCAGGCCGACACCCGCTACCTGCGGCGACTCCGATCGGTATCGGCGGCCACCGAGGCCGCGGGCCGGGTGGCTTGATGAGCGCTCCGGCGTCCCGCGACCACGCCTGGTTGCCCCGGGCGACCTGCGATACGGACTGTTTGCGCGCCGGCGGAGATGTGGCGACCCGGCGGCTGATCGTGACACTGCGGGTCGCACGGCGGATCGGATTGCTGCTCCTCCTGGCGCCGGCGTTGCCGCTGCTGGCGGGAGTGATACCGGGATGGTCGAAGTCGAGACAGGTCTACTGCCGAATGCTGCTGTGGTGCCTCGGCGTCAAGACCGCGGTCGCCGGCGGGCCGATCCGCAACCTGCCCGGGGTGCTGGTGGTCAGCGACCACATGTCTTGGCTTGACATCCTGACCATCGGCGCCGTGTTGCCGTCAAGCCGGTGGCGGGCATCGCCGCTGTCGTTTGTCGCCCGTGCCGACGTTGCAGGCAATGTCGCGGTGCGGATGATGTCGCGCATCGTCAAGGTCATTCCGATCGAGCGTGCCCGCCTGCGCCAGCTCCCCGACGTGGTGGCCACCGTCGCCGCCCGACTGTATGCGGGCCACACGGTGGTGGCGTTCCCCGAGGGCACCACCTGGTGCGGCATGTCCGGCGACGATGCGGGCCGCGTGGTGACCCGAGGTGGGGGTACCTCCAGCCGCTCAGCGGCGCGGGGGCAAGCTGCACAACCGGGCCTGAGCGGGCGGACCCACCAGGGCTCGGGCCCGTTCTACCCGGCGATGTTCCAGGCCGCCGTCGACACCGGCCGACCGGTTCAGCCGCTGCGGCTGCGCTACCAGCACCGGGACGGCCAAGTCTCGACCGTTCCGGCCTACATCGGCGACGACACGCTGCTGCGTTCGATCGGCCGGCTGATGCTCGCCCGTCGCACGGTGGCCCGAATTTACGTCGAGTCGCTGCAGCTTCCGGGCGACGATCGCCGGGAGCTGGCCCGTCGCTGTCAGGCCGCGATCCGCATCACAGCGGCGTCGCACCCAGGTCATGGGCAGCGGTCGTCCGTGCTGGCATCCTGACCTTCGCGGGGCCGGGCTCGATTGCCCAGCTCCTCTACCGGCCGCTCCGCGGCCCGCGTCGTTACTGGGCGTCGCTATCCTGGGCAGGTCATGGTCTACCTGGATTACGCTGCCACCTCCCCGATGCACCCCGCTGCGGTCGAGGCGATGACGGCCGTCTTGGGCACCGTCGGTAATGCCTCCTCGCTGCACGCCACCGGCCGGGTGGCCCGGCGTCGCATGGAGGAATCCCGCGAGCTGATCGCCGCCAAGCTCGGTGCCCGTCCGTCCGAGGTGCTCTTCACCGCCGGTGGCACCGAGAGCGACAACCTCGCCGTGAAAGGCATCTACTGGGCGCGCCGCGACGCCGAGCCGAGCCACCGCCGCATCATCACCACCGAAGTCGAACACCACGCCGTGCTGGATGCGGTGAACTGGCTCGCCGAACACGAGGGCGCCGAGGTGACCTGGTTGCCCACGGCTGCCGACGGTTCGGTGTCGGCTGCCGCGCTGCGCGACGCTCTGGAACACCACGACGATGTGGCGCTGGTCTCGGTGATGTGGGCCAACAACGAGGTCGGCACCATCATGCCGATCGCTGAACTCGCCGCCATCGCAGCCGAGTTCGATGTGCCGATGCACAGCGACGCGGTTCAGGCGGTGGGCCAGTTGCGGGTCGGTTTCGCGGCCAGCAAGTTGTCCGCGATGAGTGTGGCCGCCCACAAGTTCGGCGGGCCACCCGGTGCGGGTGCACTGCTGCTCCGCCGCGACGTCGGCTGTATGCCATTGTCACACGGCGGTGGTCAGGAACGCGATATTCGCTCCGGCACACCCGATGTCGCAGGTGCGGTCGGCATGGCGACGGCGACGCAGCTTGCCGTGGACGGGCTGGAGGTCAACAGCACGCGGCTTCGACTGCTGCGCGACCGTCTTATCGACGGGGTGCTGGCCGGCGTCGAAGACACCCGCCTCAACGGCGCCACCGGCGCGCGCCGGCTGCCCGGCAACGCGCACTTCACCTTCGAGGGATGCGAAGGCGACGCATTGCTGATGTTGTTGGACGCCAACGGGATCGAGTGTTCCACCGGATCGGCCTGCACCGCGGGAGTGGCACAACCCTCGCATGTGTTGATCGCGATGGGCGCCGACCCCGCCAGCGCCAGAGGGTCGCTTCGATTGTCGTTGGGCCACACCAGCCTCGAGTCGGACGTCGACGCCGCGCTGCAGGTACTGCCCGGCGCCGTGGCCCGCGCCCGGCAGGCCGCCCTTGCCACCGCGGGGGTTTCGCGATGAGGGTGCTCGCTGCGATGAGCGGTGGTGTCGACTCGTCGGTCGCCGCCGCCCGAATGGTCGACGCCGGTCACGACGTGGTCGGCGTGCACCTGGCCTTGTCGCAGACCCCGGGCACCTTGCGCACAGGCTCGCGGGGGTGCTGTTCCAAAGAAGACGCCGGGGATGCTCGGCGGGTCGCTGATGTGCTCGGAATCCCGTTCTACGTCTGGGATTTCGCGGACAGGTTCAAAGAAGACGTGATCGACGATTTTGTGTCGTCCTACGCGCGCGGCGAAACCCCCAATCCATGCGTGCGGTGCAACGAGCGAATCAAGTTCTCCGCGCTTGCGGCGCGCGCGCTGGCACTGGGGTTCGACGCGGTGGCCACCGGCCACTACGCCCGGCTGTCCGGCGGCCAGCTGCGTCGGGCCGTCGATGCCGACAAGGACCAGTCCTACGTGCTCGCGGTGCTGACCTGCGATCAGTTGCGCCACGCCGCGTTCCCGATCGGGGACACCCCCAAGTCGCAGATCCGTGACGAGGCGGCCCGGCGGGGACTGGCAGTCGCGGACAAGCCGGACAGCCACGACATCTGCTTCATTCCAACCGGTGATACCCGGGCCTTTCTGGGCGAGCGCATCGGGGTGCGGCGCGGCTCGGTGATCGACCAAAGCGGGTCCGTGCTGGCCACCCATGACGGCGTGCACGGTTTCACGATCGGCCAGCGCAAGGGTCTGGGCATCGCCGGCCCGGGACCGGACGGCCGGCCGCGTTACGTCACCGCGATCGACGCCGACAGCGGCACGGTCCAGGTCGGCTCGGCGGCCGACCTGGAGATCTGGAAGCTGACCGGTCACCAACCGGTTTTCACCGCGGGCACCACGCCGACCGGACCCATCGATTGCGCGGTGCAGGTCCGCGCGCACGGCGAGGCTGTCGACGCGGTAGCGGAGTTGGCGGGCGATGAGCTGGCTGTGCGACTGCGCGCGCCGCTGAGGGGCGTGGCGCCGGGGCAGACGCTGGTGATGTACCGGCCCGACCCCGACGGCGACGAAGTGCTCGGCAGCGCCACCATTAGGGCGTCGTCCTGACATTTCGCCGAGCGTGCAACGACGGCGAAGTCCCGGCGGCCAGATTTACCAGTTCACGCTCGACGCCTCGGGACTAGCCCGGCACGTTGTCGGCCATGTTGGTGATCACGATCGTGGACACCGAGTCCGGGAATCCGCAGAAGGTGACCTCGATCAGCACCACGGACTTGAGCAGATAGTCGCGCCCGCAGTCGCCGGGGCGGGTCTGCAGCGACTGTTCGTCGGACTTCCAGGTACCGACGAACCTCGA
>DASXJI010000523.1:0-6351 GCA_036497495.1 Mycobacterium sp. | reverse complement strand
TCTGTCGTAACCTTCGCGCTGTGATCGATGGCGATAGCCGGTTGGCCAGCGACCTGTCGCTGGCGGTGATGCGGCTGTCCCGGCAGCTGCGGTTTCGCCGTCCGCAGTCCCCGGTGTCGTTGTCACAACTGTCGGCGCTGGCGACGTTGGCCAACTTCGGGCCGATGACGCCGGGGGGGCTGGCGATCAGGGAGCGGGTGCGCCCGCCGTCGATGACGCGGGTGATCGCCTCGTTGGCCGAATTGGGTTTCGTGGATCGCGTCGCACACCCCGACGACGGCCGCCAGGTGCTGGTGTCGGTGTCGGAGGCCGGTGCTGAGTTGATGGAGGCGGAACGCCGGGCCAGTCAGGAATGGCTCACGCAGCGACTGGAGACGCTGGGAGATTCCGAGCGCGACACATTGCGGGTGGCCGCCGACTTGATTCTTGCCTTGGTCGACGAAAGCCCTTGACCGCGAGCGAATCTGGCTGCGCTGAGGACGTCGACGGCGTGGTGGTCTGCGACATCGACGATCCCGACGATGCACGGCTGGACAATTTCCGCGATCTGAACAGCATCGACCGGCGCCCGGATTTGCCCAGCGGCAAGGGCCTGGTGATCGCCGAGGGTGTGCTGGTCGTGCAGCGGATGCTGGCATCGCCGTTTACGCCGTTGGCGTTTCTGGGCACCGACCGTCGACTCGCCGAACTCAAGCCGGATCTGGCCGGCAACGCGGCGCCCTACTACCGCGTGTCAGCGGAGGTCATGGCGCAGGCGGTCGGCTTTCACCTCAACCGCGGGGTGCTTGCCGCGGCACGCCGCACGCCCGAGCGCACTGTCGCGGACGTGATCGACGGCGCCGGGACCGTGGCCGTGCTCGAGGGAGTCAACGATCACGAAAACCTGGGCTCGATCTTTCGCAACGCCGCCGGACTCGACATCGACGCCGTCGTGTTCGGCAGCGGCTGCGCCGATCCGCTGTACCGGCGTGCGGTGCGCGTTTCGATGGGGCACGCCCTACTGGTGCCGTTTGCCCGTGCGGCGGACTGGCCGAACGACTTGAAGGTAATCCAGCAAAACGGCTTTCGGCTACTGGCGATGACCCCGGATTCCGGCGCCACCACACTGCCGGCGGCGATGACGACGGTGCGGGACGAGCGGGTCGCGATCCTGGTCGGCGCCGAAGGACCCGGTCTGAGTTACGCCGCGATGAAAGCGAGCGATCTGCGGGTGCGCATCCCGATGTCGCGCGGCACCGACTCGCTCAATGTCGCCACTGCGGCGGCGCTGGCGTTCTACGAGCGGGCTAGGTCTTGATCGCCCGACTTTCCCCCGCAAGCGGGAGGTGCCCCCACCTCATCGTGCTTCGCGCTCTGCATCGTCGTCGGGCTAGGCTCGGTTGATGACCGACGAATCCACGCCCTGGGCAACGGGTTTGACCGTTGCCGGATTCGTCGCCGCAGCCACCGCGGTAGCTGTCGTGGTGCTGAGCCTCGGCCTGATCCGGGTGCACCCGATGCTGGCCGTCGGACTGAATGTCGTTGCGGCCGGCGGCCTGGCGCCGACCCTGTGGGGATGGCGGCACACGCCGGTGCTGCGCTGGCTGGTGCTGGGGGCGGGAGTGGGCGTGACGGGTGCGTGGCTGGCGCTGGTTGCGATGGCCCTTTAACGCTGCCCGCTGGAGCGAACCCCCAGCAGCACGTCTTCCCACGCCGGCACCGCCGGCTTGGCGCGCCGGCTGCGGGTCGGCTCGGCCTTGGGCTCCGCCGCCGGAGTCTCGACAGGCGCGGGTTCGGGCTCGTCGAAGTCGAGTTGGGCGACCGGCGCCACCGGCCGCAGCAGCGGCCGGTCGAAGTTCGGATCGATCAGCTCACTGGCCGGATCATCCACCGCAGTGACGGTCCCGCCGTGCGCGCCCGGACAGAACCGGAAATGCGCGAGGTTGTCCGACCGACCGGCCTTCCAAGCCAGCTGAACAGTCCAGCGGCCGTCCTCGTTGCGCCAGGCGTCCCAGGTTGTGTCGTCCGGGTTCAAGCCACGCGCCATCAGCGACGAGGTGACCGTCTCCAACAGTGTCAGCACCGACGGGCCGTCGGTGAGCACCGGATGGGCGGCGGTCGCCAGCTCGGCAGCACGGGAACGCTCCAGCAACACCGGGTGGGCGAACCGCTCAACCCGTGCGACATCCACCCCCGCAGACTCGGCAAGCTGCTCGACCGACGCACCCGCCCGGATGCGGGACTGAATCTCCTTGGGACGCAACATGCTGTTGACCTCGATGTCGATATGGGTTTGATTCACCCGGGCCCCGTCGCCGCGCACCGCCGCACGCAATCGGTCGTCGACGCGGATCTTGTATTTGTCGCCGGGGTCGTCACCCTCGCAGATGACGTGTTTGCCGTCGAGATCGAGTCCGACGATCCTGAGTTCCCGCATGGTGTCTCCTCGCAGGCTCCTCGCAGACCAGCGCGTCAGGCCTGTCAAGGGCGCACTCTACTCAGGCGCGCGCCGCAACCAGCCTGGACACGCCGTAATACCTGGGGGTTTTTGGATGTGCTTGCTAGAGCCGCTCGACGACCCAGTCGATGCATTCGATGAGCGCGCTGACGTCGTCAGGTTCGACGGCGGGGAACATCGCGACCCGGAGCTGGTTGCGCCCGAGTTTGCGGTACGGCTCTACATCGACGATGCCGTTGGCCCGCAGCACCTTCGCCACCGCCGCGGCGTCGACGTCGTCGTTGAAGTCGATGGTGCCCACTACCTGGGAGCGCAGCTTGGGGTCGGCGACGAACGGCGTCGTGTACGGGCGGTCGTGCGCCCAGGTGTAAAGCCGCCCCGAGGAGTCGGCGGTGCGCTTGACGGCCCAGTCCAGTCCGCCATTGCCCAACAGCCAGTCGAGCTGCTCGGCCAGCAGCACCAGCGTCGCGATCGCTGGGGTGTTGTAGGTCTGGTTCTTGAGGCTGTTGTCCACCGCGATCGGCAGCGACAGGAAGTCGGGCACCCAACGGTTCGACTGGGCGATGGCCTCGATCCGGCTCAGCGCCGCCGGGCTCAGGACCGCCAGCCACAGGCCGCCGTCGCTGGCGAAGTTCTTCTGCGGCGCGAAGTAGTAGGCGTCGGTCTCGGCGATGTCGACCGGCAGACCGCCGGCGCCGGACGTGGCGTCGATGACGACCAGCGCATCGCCGGCGTCGCGCGGCCGCGCGACGGGTACCGCGACACCTGTCGAGGTCTCGTTGTGCGCCCAGGCGATCACGTCGACGGAGGGATCGCCGTGCGGCTCGGGCGCACTGCCCGGATCGGCCCTGACGATGATCGGGTCGCCGATGAACGGGTTCTTGGCCACCGAGGACGCGAATTTGGAGCTGAATTCGCCATAGCTCAGGTGCAGAGACCGCTTGTCGATCAGCCCGAACGCCGCCGCGTCCCAGAACGCCGTCGCCCCGCCGTTGCCCAGCACCACCTCGTAGCCGTCGGGCAGCGAGAAGAACTCGCGCAGCCCGCTGCGCACCCGGCCGACCAGATTTTTCACCGGCGCCTGCCGGTGCGACGTGCCAAAAAGCGCGGCGGCGCTGGTGGAAAGAGCCTGCAGTTGTTCGGGTCGGACCTTCGACGGGCCGGATCCAAACCGTCCGTCGCCGGGTTTGATGTTGTCGGGGATCGTGAGCTGGTCGGCCATGCTCACCAGGTTAGTGACCCCGCCGAGGCCGACATTCAGGCGGTGGGGGCCCTCGCCGCCGACGTGAAATGGATCACAGTGCACACATGTTCACGGATGGGCCACATTGCTCGTTTGGGGTCTAGAAAGTTCCCGATACCTCCGGTACTGTGTTGGACATAGCAGGTCGAAATGTAAACCTCATTGGGGAGGCCGGGCATGGCTCAGAGAACGGCTAAGACGAAGCTCATTCGTCGATGGCGCCGCAACATGGATGTCCTGGACGACACCAAGTACGTGGAGATGCTGAACACCCTGTCCGAGGGGTCGGTGCGGCGCAACTTCAACCCCTACACCGACATTGACTGGAAGTCGCCGGAGTTGGCGGTCATCGACAACGACCCGCGCTGGATTCTGCCGAAGACCGACCCGCTGGGCCGGCACTCCTGGTACCAGTCGCAGTCGCAGGAGCGTCAGATCGAGATCGGCATGTGGCGTCAGGCGAATGTGGCCAAGGTCGGTCTGCACTTCGAGTCGATCCTCATTCGCGGCTTGATGGAGTACGCGTTCTGGGTGCCTAACGGCTCACCGGAATACCGGTACTGCTTGCACGAAGCGGTCGAAGAGTGCAACCACACCATGATGTTCCAGGAGATGGTGAACCACATCGGCGCCGATGTGCCCGGCATGCCACGAATGCTGAAGTGGATTCAGCCGTACATCCCGTTGGTGGCAGGTCCGCTGCCGATCCCGTTCTGGTTCGGCATCCTGGCGGGCGAAGAGCCCATCGACCACACCCAGAAGAACGTGCTGCGTGAGGGCAAGGAATTGCACCCGATCATGGAGCGGGTGATGGCGATCCATGTGGCCGAGGAAGCTCGCCACATCTCGTTCGCGCACGAGTACCTGCGTAAGCGGGTTCCGAACCTCCCGCGCCGCAAGCGTTTCTTGCTATCGCTGTACGTGCCGGTGACCATGCGGATCCTGTGTTCGGCGATTGTGGTGCCGCCCAAGGCTTTCTGGCGAGAGTTCGACATTCCGCGTCAGGTCCGCAAAGAGGTGTTCTTCTCCTCGCCGGAGTCGCGTCAGATGCTGCGAGACATGTTCGGTGATGTCCGGATGCTGTGCCGCGACACAGGTTTGATGAACCCGTTGGCCAAGTTGATCTGGCGGATCTGCAAGATCGACGGTAAGCCATCCCGCTACCGCAGCGAACCGCAGCGCCAGCACCTCACGGTCGCCGCTTAGAGGTCTGGATGCCGCACGTTATTACCCAGTCGTGCTGTAGCGACGGGTCATGTGTCTACGCCTGTCCGGTGAACTGTATTCACCCGTCACCGGATGAGCCGGGCTTCGCCACTGCCGAGATGCTCTACATCGATCCGGTGGCCTGCGTGGATTGTGGCGCCTGCGTGAGCGCCTGTCCGGTGGGTGCGATCGCGCCTGATGCGCGGCTAACGCCCGAGCAGCTACCGTTTATCGCGCTCAATGCGTCGTTCTACCCGGATCGCCCGGCCGACGAGAAGCTGCCGCCGACTTCCAAACTCGCGCCGGTCATTCCGGCCCCGGAGGTCCGCGGCAATCACGGTAGCCCCCTGACGGTGGCCATTGTGGGTTCCGGGCCGGCCGCGATGTACGCCGCCGACGAGCTGCTCACCCAACACGGTGTCCGGGTCAACGTCTTCGAAAAGCTGCCCACCCCTTATGGATTGATACGCGCCGGGGTAGCGCCGGACCATCAGACCACCAAGCGGGTCACTCAGCTCTTCGACCGGATCGCCCGTCGCCGCGAATTCCGGTTCTACCTCAACGTCGAGATCGGCAAGCACCTAAGTCACGACGACTTGCTAGCCCACCACCATGCGGTCATCTACGCATCAGGCGCGCCCAACGATCGCCGATTGGAGATCGACGGGATGGATCTGCCCGGCGCCGGCACCGCCACCGAGCTGGTGGCCTGGATCAACGGCCACCCCGATTTCACTGATCTGCCAGTCGATCTCGGCCATGTGCGGGTCATCGTCGTCGGCAACGGGAACGTTGCCTTCGACGTGGCGCGCGTGCTCACCGCCGACCCGGACCAGCTGGCCCATACCGACATCGCCGATCATGCATTGACCGCGCTGCGCGCGTCACGGGTGCAGGAGGTCGTCATCGCCGCCCGCCGTGGACCCGAGCATTCGGCGTTCACCCTGCCTGAGTTGATCGGGCTGACGACAACCGCCGAGGTCGTTCTTTCCGGTGCCGACCGCGAAGCGGTGCTGCGCGACCTTGCTACCGCTTCCGACCCTTTGACGCGGCAGAAGCTGGAGATCCTGAGCAACCTCGGCGACGCGTCGACGGCGGCGAGCCCGACAGCGAGGCCGCGGATCCGGCTGGCCTATAACCTGACGCCCCAGCGCATTTCGGGGGAACAGCGGGCCACTGGCATGGAGTTCGTCGTCACCGGCACCGACGAGGTACAGACGATCGAGGCCGGGCTGGTGTTGACCTCGATCGGCTACCACGGCAAGGCGATCAAGGATCTGCCTTTCGACGACAAGGCGGGCGTGGTCCCCAATGACGGTGGCCGCGTCACCCATCCGGACTCGGACCAGCCCGTCGACGGCGCCTACGTGGCGGGCTGGATCAAGCGCGGGCCGACGGGGTTCATCGGCACCAACAAATCGTGTGCGCTGCAAACGGTTCAGCGACTGGTCGACGATTACAACGC
>DASXJI010000522.1:0-4401 GCA_036497495.1 Mycobacterium sp. | reverse complement strand
GCGGACCTCGTCGGCGAGCTCGTCCAGGCGTTCCTGACGGCGAGCCACCAGTACCAACGGATAGCCACGCCGGGCCAGTCCGCGGGCCAGCTCAGTGCCGATGCCCGATGACGCACCGGTGATGACAACGGCTTCTTGGTTGGTCGGTTTCGGAAGACTCATGATCGCCTCACCAGTGGATTCCGCGGGTCGCTCGGACGAATGTCTCGCTTCGGGGGTCGAAATCGGTTGCGCCGCTGTCGGATTGATCACCCTTGGCGGCTGACGAATCTTGGAACATGCCGAACGCTCGGTTGCGAACCCGATCCATCACCGCCGGGTTGACGGCGTCGGCGACGGCAGCGAACTGCCCGAAGGGCGAGCTGGCCCGCCGGGGCCGGTGCACGATCGCATCGGTGATCACACCAGCGGCCTGATCCGGGGTCAGCGCCGGGAATTTGTCGTACATCTTGGTGGGGCTGATCATCGGCGTCCGGACCAACGCCATATGCACTGTGGTGAACTTGATGTCGTCGTCGACCACCTCGGCCTGCAGCGCGTCGCACAGGCTTTCCAGCGCAGCCTTGCTGGCGATGTAGGCGCCGAACCGCGGTGCGCGGGTCTGCACCCCGACCGATGACACGTTGATGATCTGACCGAACCCGCGTTCGCGCATGCCCGGAATGAACTTGAGTATCAGCTGTACCGCGCCGAGGTAGTTCAGCTGCATGGTGCGCTGATAGTCGTGGATGCGGTCGTACGACAGCGCCAACGAGCGACGTATCGATCGTCCGGCGTTGTTGATCAGCATGTCGACGCCGCCGAGATCGGCCAGCACCTGATCGGCCATCGCGGCAATGGCATCCATGTCGGTCAGGTCGCACGGGTAAACATGCGCCGTGCCGCCGCTGCTACGGATCCCGTCGGCGACCTTTTCCAGGTTTTCCGGGGTACGCGCAACCAGCACCACCTCGCCGCCGGCATCCGCGATCTTCTTCGCCGCCGCTTCGCCGATGCCCGACGATCCGCCCGTGATGAGGGTGATCGTGCCGTCGACGGCATCGTGCAGCGTGCGGCCCTGTACCGCGTCGAGCAGATTACGCAGGTAGAAGGGTCGGTAACGGCCCGCCGAGTTCGGAGTGTTGACGAGGTTGGACACAGCGGCGAAAGGCTTCTCGACCAGACCGGTCAGATCACCCAGATTCATAGCTTCCACGCTCTCCCGATTGCGATTCCCCTGGCATTTCCACCGAGTCTGCTATACCACTGAGCAGTACAGGCGCTTCTTCGGCAATCCGGTTGTTACGCCGGGTAATCCCCCGGTGATGGCGCTCTAACTGGCGGGCAACGGTGAGGTGGTCCGCTATTGCGCATGGGAATACTGACCCGCTTTCGCAGGCCCGGCGCGGCATCGCTGTACGAGCAGATCGGCGGTCACGACGCCCTCGAAGTCGTTGTCGAGGACTTCTACTGCCGTGTGCTCGACGACGATCACCTGGCCGGCTTCTACGCGGGCTCCAACATGAAGTGCGTGAAGGTCAGGCAGGTCGAATTCCTGTCCTCGGTGCTCGGCGGCCCTGGGCCCTATACCGGCACACCGATGCGCCAGGTGCACGGAGGCCGTGGCATCACGATGCATCACTTCGCCATGGTGGCCGCACATTTGGCGGATTCGCTGTGTGCGGCCGGCCTACACCCGGACACGATCACCGAGATCCTTCGAGCCATCGCTCCGCTGGCCGGCGAGATCGCAACGGAGGACATCAAAGCGGTCGTGTGAACACCGCTTCAAACTTCGCCGAGCGTGCGGGGTTGCGAATTGGCGGCCTGGCTTATCGCGCGGACCGCACGCTCGGCGAACCCCTCCCGCGGCGCCGGGATCTGCGAAATTGGCATGTGCGGCCTAGATTAGAACTCAGGGCTCGTCAGCCGATGGCTTCAGCAGAACGGAAACCCGGCAATGTCTTCCGGATTTATCCGACACCTCCCCGTCGCGGCGGCTTCCGTAGCCCTACTCGGCGCTGCGCTGCTTCCCGGCGGCACGGCAGCCGCGGACAGCCGAGACGACAAGTTCTTCGAGTTGCTTGGCCAGAAAGATATTCCCCCGGTCGACAACGCGAACAGCCTCATCGAAACAGCGCATAAAGCGTGTTCCAAACTCGACAGCGGCATGTCCGTGGTCGACCTGGTGGACCTGATCAGAAACAACGGTTACAACGAAAATCCGCTCACGCGCCTAAATCCCGCCGACCGAATTACCAGAACCATCAACCAATTCATCACCGCGTCTGTGCAGGCTTATTGCCCGTACGACGCAGGCAAGATCGCTTCGATAGCGGCGTATGAGCGGCACGGCTCGCGCGGCGTCGTCGTAGCGCTGGCCTCGGTGACCGAAGCGCTGCCCGCCGGCGAAATCCCGCCGACGAAGCCGCTGCCGGTGCCGGCGCAACCACCGCCCCCGCCAGAGCAGTTGGCGCCGGCCCCGCAGGAACCACCGCCGCGACATGTTCAGCAGGCACCGCAACGACAGCAACAGGTGGAGCCGCCGCCCCAGGAAGCGCCACCACAGGAAGCGCCACCGCAGGCGGAACAGCCGCAAGCCCCTGCCCCTGCTCCTGAGCCCGGCGGTGGAAACGGCGGCGCCCCGGCACCAGAGAGCCCGTCGCCGGCTCCACCAGCGCCGCCGGGTCACATCCGGCTCGCACCCTGACCCACGACGCGAACGGCGAGGTCGCCGATCATCCTGACACCCACGGGGTTTCGGGCCCGTCGGCCGCCCACAGCACGGTCAGTGCGGCGCCCCGGCGTCGTCGGGCATGAAGTCGACCGCCAGTCGGTAGCCACGTTTGCTCGCGGTGGCGATCAGCTCCTTGGCGCCAATCGCCGACCGTAGGCGCGCGACCGCGGCCTCGACCGCGTGTGGGTTGTCGCCGCCGAGCGCGTCCAGCATCACGTCGCTCGACACCACCGCCCCGGGCGCCGATGCCAGCAGATTGAGCAAAACCATCGACTGGGGTGACAGGTCGCGCACGACGCCGTCGACGACGGCGCAGGTAGCGCGCATCCCCAAGGTATGCCCCGCGACCGCCAAATCTGGCTGCCGGCGCGGCAACTCGTCCGCGACCGCGCGCGCCAACGCACCAAGCCGCATCCGGTCGGGTTGTACCGACGTCACGCCGACCTTACGCAGCGGCCCGGCGGTTACGGGCCCGACGCAGAATGTCGTCACCGTTGAATTCATCACCCGCAGTACGGCTTCGGTCAGCTGCAGCTCGTCAGCCCGCATCAAGAACGACGCCACCGCGGGCGCGGATGTGAACGTGATCGCGTCCACACCGCCGAGTGCGACCTTTTCAATCAGGCCGTCCAGCGCGCCGGGGTGCTCCGGCGGCTCCCACCGGTATACCTGCACCCCAACGACGGTGGCGCCGCGTTCGACGAGCGTGTCGATGAACCACGGCACCGGGTCCCAGTCGTCGGTGGCACCGTGCAGTTGCACCGCAACACGTTTGCCCTTGAGGTCGTCAACGGTCAGGTGGGCGAGCACCTCCTCCGAGGACTCCGAGACCGGTGACCACTCTTCGCGCAGACCGGCCGCCCGCAGCGCGCCGGTGGCTTTGGGCCCCCGCGAGATCACCCGGGCGTTGCCCAACGCCCGCAGCAGCGCGTCCGCCACTCCCCAGCCCTGCGCGGCCTCAACCCAACCGCGAAACCCGATTCCGGTCGTCGCGATGAGGAGGTCCGGCGGCGCATCGATCACGTCTTCAGTGGCGTCGCGCAGTCGCACGTCGTCGGCCAGCGGGACCATGTTCATGGCCGCGGCCGCCACAACGTCGGCCCCGCGACGGCGCAGCATCGTGGTGAATTCGTCCACCCGTCGCGACGCGGTGATAGCCACGGTGTACCCCGTCAGCGACGCGGGATCCGGCTCGGTCATACCATCGCCTCGTCCGATCGGTTGGCCACTTCCTTGTCCGTTCGATGCGTTGTCTCAGGAACGTTGAGCGTGATATCGCCGCCCCGCCGCCCGCGATGAATCCGGCCACACACCTGGCCGGGACGATACGAGTCGGGAGAAGTAGCAGGTGGCACGCCGGTATTAACGAGTGCGTTCAGCCTCGCCGAAGGATTTGTTACGTGCAAATCGTGCGGGTTTCAATTGCTCAGACGCGTCCCCAACGTCGGCGACAATGCAGGGATGAGCCGGTCATTCGACGAGCTGGTGTCCGAAGCCGCTGCGGCGCCGGTCGACGGTTGGGACTTCTCCTGGCTGGACGGCCGCGCCACCGAGGAACGACCATCGTGGGGGTACCAGCGACTGATGAGTCAGCGGTTGGCGACGGTGTCGGCCGCCCTGGACATCGATACCGGCGGCGGCGAGGTGCTGTCCGGAGCGGCGACTTTCCCGCCCACGATGGTCGC
>DASXJI010000521.1:0-5701 GCA_036497495.1 Mycobacterium sp. | reverse complement strand
GGTGCGGCATTGAGACATGCACACGCACCCGCCAAGAGACCCACACCAAGCCCACGGGCCGTCCATGGCGTCATCCAACCCCGATTCACGACTAGTCCCCCTGGTCCGCCTACAAGTTACTACGTTTGACGCGTCCGTAAGGCGTTCTGGGCCTGAACACTTCGACCAAGGTGCTGGCCAGCCATTTCATGTTTCCGTTATCCGCAAGCCGGGTAAGGTCCTCCGCGTGTCCCTTCCGGCACCAGCAGAAACTCGCGCCGCAGTCGTCACCGGCGCGTCGTCGGGTATTGGCGAGGCCATCGCCGTGGAGTTGGCGCGGCGTGGCTATCAGCTGGTGTTGGTGGCTCGACGCACTGACCGCCTGAATGAACTTGCCGAGAGCTTGAGTCCTGCGGCGCACGTGCTGCCCGCCGACTTGTCCAACCGAGACGATCGCGCCGCGCTGGCTGGCCGTATCGCGGCGCTGGGGCTGACACCGGAGATTTTGATCAACAACGCGGGCTTGACGAAACGCTCCCCGGTGGCGAAATCGGTTCCAGAACAACAGCTTAACCTCATCGAGGTCGATGTCGCCGCCGTCGTGGACCTGTGCAGCAGATTTTTACCGGGAATGGTGGAGCGAGGCCGGGGCGCAGTGCTCAACGTGTCGTCGTTGGCCGGCTTCTATCCGCTGCCTGGGCATGCCGCGTACGGCGCCGCCAAAGCATTTGTGTTGTCTTATACCGAAAGTCTGCGCAGCGAGCTGCGCGGCAGCGGTGTCGTGGCAAGCGCATTGTGTCCGGGACCGGTCGACACCGGATTTGATCTGGTAGCCGGTTTCAGCGAGGGTGAGCGTGCCGCAACGCTGCCCAGCTTCATGTGGAAGTCCGCCGAGGAAGTCGCACGCGCCGCGATCGACGGTTTGGACGCGGGTAAGTGCCGGGTGGTCCCGGGGCGGGCAAATCAGCTCGTCGTGGCGTGTTGCCGCTTTGCGCCACACGAGCAGCTGATGCCGCTTCTCGCGCGGCGCGCCCGCAAGAAAATGAATTGACGGCATGGCAAAAACGCGCGATATACGGATTATTGGACACTGTCTGGCTCCGGTTCAGCGGACAGATAGGCTAACGCGGTGCTCGAGGTGATCGAAAAGGGCAGCGTCAGCGAGGCGCACCCTGTGCCACTGCTCTTCGTGCACGGGGCGTGGCACGCGGCGTGGTGTTGGGACGAGAATTTCCTCAGCTATTTTGCCGACAAAGGTTACCGCGCAGTGGCAGTGAGCTTCCGCGGTCATGGTGAGAGCCCGAGTGACAAGCCGTTGCGGGTCTGTTCGGTCGCCGACTATATCGAGGACGTTCGCTCGGTTGCTGAGCGGCTGCCCAGCCCGCCGGTGATCATCGGTCACTCGATGGGTGGTCTGATCGTTCAGAAGTATCTGGAGCGCTACGACGCCCCGGCGGGTGTTTTGATGACGTCCATCCCGCCACAGGGAAACCTTGGCAATGCTCTGCGCTGGATCCGGCAAAGCCCATCGGATTTCGCCAAGATGACGATCACCGGTAAAGCGTTGCCGTACATCACCCCGCCGCGATTGGCCCGCCAGCGATTCTTCTCGCCGCACACACCGGAAGCCGACGTTCGTAAGTACGCCGCGCGACTGCAAGAGGACAGTTCGCGGATCGGCATAGACTGTCTGCTGTTGCGCTTGCCCCGACCCAAGCGTGTTACTGCGCCGATACTGGTGCTCGGCGCCGACGAGGACGGCGCACACACGCGCAACGAAATTCTCGCCACTGCCCGGGCCTACGGCACCGAGGCGGAATTCTTTCCCGGCATGGGGCACAACATGATGCTCGAGCCTGGATGGGCCGCCGTCGCCGAACGAATCGACAGCTGGCTCAGCGCGCGCGGGCTATGAGCCGCACCGGTCAGGCGCCTTTGGCGGGTATCAACTGCAGCGGAAGGTGCTCCAGCCCACGCATCGTCGGGTTGTCGAGGTAGCGATAGTCCCCGGCGAGACGGATCTCCTCGACCCTGGGCAGCAGTTGGGAAAACACCCGAGCGCCTTCCAGCCGGGTTAGCGGCACGCCCAGGCAGTAGTGGACGCCGCCGCCGAAAGCGAGGTGGTCGGTCGGATTCCGATCGAGGTCGAAGGTGTCCGGATCCTGGTAGTGGCGGGGGTCGCGGTTGGCTGCGGCGAACAACAGCAGCACGCGAGCGCCGGCCGGAATCGTCTCGGCGCCGACGGGATAGTCGCGGGTTGCGGTGCGATAGAATCCCTGCACCGGAGAGCCCATCCGCAACTGCTCCTCGACGGCGGCCGGAATCAGCTCGGGGTGGGCGCGCAGCCGGGCGTACAGCTCGGGTCGCTGAGCCAGCGTCAGCAACAACCCCGACAACATGTTCGTTGTCGTCTCGCTGCCGGCGCCGATCAACATCGCGGCGCTCCAAAAGATCTCGTCGTCGGTGAGCACGTCGTCAGCGTCGGCGGGAGTCATCATCGAAATCAGGTCGTCACCGGGATTGAGGCGTCGCTGCGCGATCAGCGGGTCGAGGCTGCGGCGCATGGCCGCGGTCGCGCTTCCTGAGCGCGCAGAGAGCCTCATCCCGTGCGGGGTCAACGGCGCGAAGGCGCCCGCGACCATGTCGTCCGACCACGCCACGAACTGCGGCTGATCCTGCTGCGGGATGCCCAGCATCCTGGCGATCAGCCGGGTCGGCAGCGGTTTGGCGAGTTCGTTGACCGCCTCGGTGTGGCCCTGGGCGATCACGGTGTCCACGAGTTCGTCGGCGACTTCGTTGATGTTCGTCTGCCAGGCCGTCATGGCCCGTGCGGTGAAAGCGCGGGAGACGAATTTGCGCAGCCGAGTGTGCTCAGGCGGATCGGCCGCGTTCATCGACGGGAGGTAGACGCGGAATCGGCTTTGACTCTGAGCCGACGACAAATCCTCGTTGTCGCGCAAGGCTTTTCGCACATCGTCATAGCCGGCGATGATCCAGATGCCGCGCTTGCGGTTGTACCAGGCTCCTGGCACCTCCGTACCCGCCAGCAAGGACTGATAGCCCGGGTACGGATCGTGCATGATCTGCGGCGAGAACGGGTCGAAGTCGGTGGCGGGTGCGGTTTTCCGGCCGGTCAAGGCGTAGCCGTACGAGGTGGCTTTGTCCCGCGCCACCCCGAGCGCGCCGTCGACGCCGACCTTCATCAGGCTGGCACGGAATCGCAGCCTGCGAGCCAACGTCATCTGGGCGAACCCCCTCGTCAAGACCTGCTGGCTGATAGCCCGTTGCCGCGGAAAGCGTAACTCACGCCGCTTACGGGTTCAGATGTCTGCAGGGCCGAGCTCAGCGGATGTCCCTGCACCCGCGTGTGACCGATACGAATGTCAGTCCTTAGTGAGATGGTATGCGCGGTAGTCGATTTCGCCGCGTTCCAGGTCGTTGTAGAACCAGGAACCGTCGACCACGGCAAACTCGCGGCCGAACTTACGCAGAAAGGCCGGCAGGCGAGTGTTGATGATCTCGTTCGAACGGGCCGAGTTCTTTTTGAGGCCGCGCAGCACCTCTTGGTTGATGACCCGCGACGAGACCTGCCGCAGACCCGAGTTCGCCAGGTCCGACTCCCACGACGCAAAATTGTCGCGGTTGCGGAAATCCACGTGGAGGAAGTGCCCGCCGGGACGTAGCACCCGCTTGACCTCGCTGAGGAAGCGGTCGAAGTGCGGGTAGATGTGTGAGGCCTCGACGTTGACCACCGCGTCGAAGGATTGGTCCGGAAACGGCAGGTTCTCGGCGTCGCCGTGCACGAAGTCCAGGCCCGGCACCGTGTGCCGCTCCTTGCAGAATTCGACGCCGGCCGCGTTGAAGTCGAGACCGGTGTATGAGGCCGGCTTCAGGGTGCGCGTCAGATATGACGCACCGCCACCGTGACCGGAACTGCACTCCAGCACCTTCTTGCCGGCGAGATCGACGCCGTCCTGGGTCGCGGTCTGGTGGTAGAGCTGAATGCTGTACCGGTTGGGCTCGTCGGCCGGGTCGAGCGGCAGGCCCAGTGGCGGGTCCTCCTCGTAGCCCCAGTTCAGGAACTGAACATCGTCTTGCTGGTTCAGCCGCTTGGTCATCAAGGGGTACCAGTAGCGGAAGAGTTTTTTATACGTCGCGGTCGACCCGATGCGGTAGACGAGACTTGCGCCGACGTTGTCCAATGAAGGGCTACGAACCATGCAGGAAGTATCGCATAAGGCCACGTGTGCTTGCTGTGGCATGCCTGTTTGCATCCGATGCGAACCGGCCGTTCGTCAATCTCCGAATTAGACGGTATGCCAACAAGAGGTGATCGCGTGAACACCTGATGTGTTGTGCAGCAGGGGATTTAGGCTGCGTTTGCCGGGCTCGGCAGGTTCGCGCGTTGCGGCTCACTGCGATACCGCGACGCGGGACCGTTGATTCTGCACATACGCCACATCATCAGCGCGAAGGGGTTCATCAGCCCCAGTTCGTCGCACAGCATTCGGATATCGCCGAACATGTTGCGCAGCGTCTGGCGCGAGTCTGGTGCACCGGAATACAGCTCCCTGCGAACCGATCGCGGGATGTCGAACTGCCGGAAGAACCGGCGCGGCGGCACGACCATCGCCTGACCCAGCATCCGCATCACCATCGGCACGTACAGCGATAACCAGAATCGGGTGAACCACGCCAGACGCGGAACGCGCCGGTGCAGGTATTCGTGTGCGAACGAGATGTGGCGGGCCTCTTCGGCGACGTGAATCGCTATCAGGTCCTGCATGATCGGGTGTACCGACCGCGGCTCGGGCTCTCTCAACAGATTCGTCTGCAAGTAGTCGAAGGGCACTTCACCGGCCAAGACCCCGAAGAAAAAGGCATTCGGGAATGGGCCGGCGTAGAACGGGACGAGCGGCGACAGCATACGCAGCCAACGCGGCATCCCCGGAACGTCAACACCGATGCGGTTGACGATCTCTTGGAACATCAGGCTGTGGCTGCATTCCTCGATGGATTCGTGCACGCAGTACCGGTATTCGGGTGACCCGTTCGGCACCCAGAACGCGTAGTGCAGCAGGCCGCGGACCAGAATGCCCTCGAACTGCGTACCGACCTTGGCCATGTTGGCCTGACGCCACATGCCGATCGCAACCCGCTTGTCCAGCGGCTGGGACTGGTACCACGGGTGGCTGCCCAGCGGATCCGAGGTCGACAGCACCCAGCGCGGGTCGTTCTTGGTGACCGTGAACACCGGCGCTTCCCAATCGACGTCGGTATACGGATTGAAGTGCCGCACGGAAGCTTCGGAGAGACTGGTCAGGGTGGCGGCGTAATCGGTGTCAGCGCTGACATCCATATTGCGTTTCAACCGCTTGATCGTCCGGCTCAGGGCAAACACAACTAGCAGGCTCACCGAGAGGACGGCGCCCAGCACGAAGAGAATATTGCCCAGTGCGACCGGCAAACCGAGGCCTCCCTCCGGCTCAGCTCAGCATGCGACGTTTCTGCACGCGCTCCACGGGCACAGTCGGGTCTGAAGCTTACCGGCTAAGAGTGTAAGACCAGGAACGGAACGGCCTCATTCTCATGACTATCTCTATGCCCCGGTTGACTCGAGATCAACGTAAATTCTGCCCCTCGAACAGCCAATTCCCATTAGACAGTACACACGCTCTGACCGCTGGTTAGCCGTTCGGGTCTTAGGCTACGGGATCAGGCC